>DASWBA010000082.1:0-20996 GCA_036390825.1 Candidatus Dormiibacterota bacterium | reverse complement strand
TAAAGCGGGAGGGAGGGTCAAGCGTTAGGCGTCTTCCAGCTATAGTCGCGAATCGTCGTCGAAACCTGGACCCAGTACGACGCGTAAAAGGCCTCGCGTGCTCGTTGCTGGGTCAGCAGGTGCTCGGGGTGTGATCGCCAGCGCTTCACGGCCTCATCGGACTCGAAGCGAGCGATGCTGATCTCCTCGCCGTCTTCGCCGACAAACCCCTTGATCGAAATAAAACCCGGTGTCTGTTGCACCAGCTCGCGCATCCGTCGCTGGTGACGGCCGTACTCTTCGAGGTCCACGTCGTCCCGCATCTTGGTCCCGAAGACGACGAGGACCATGACGTTATGCCGTCAGGAGACTGGGCGAAGCCAGCCGAGCGGGATCACGCGGGATGTCTTCTTGGGGTAGTTTGCATATCCTTTCGCGCTGGTCACGACCTTGTTCCAGATTCGCTCCCGATCCGCCGGATTGGTGATCTCTTGCATACGGGCTTTGATCACGCGGTCGTTCACCTGGAGGGTGACGTTCGGATTCGCCACCATGTTGAGCCACCAGTTGGGATCGACAGCGGAGCCGCCGTTCGACCCGATCACGATCCAGCCGTCGGCCTCAGGAACGGTGCCCAGCGCCACGGTATGCGGCCGTCCGGTCTTGCGCCCGGTGGTGGTCAACAGCACCTGCTGCATCTGGCCCATCTTGCGGGCTAGGCCTCGCCGATACAGGAATCCGTGAGCGGCCGCGAACGCGCGAACCATCCTGCCCATAGCGGGCACCTTAGCACGGACAATAGACGGATGAACCCGATCAGTTGGGTTCAGGCGTTGGAGGGCCCCGCCCTGGTCGCGGTGATCTGCGCCTTGATGTTCGTCGAGGAAACGGGGGTGCCCATACCGTTTGCACCGGGCGACTTAGTGCTTGCCCTCGGCGGCATCGCGGTGGCGGGCGGTCGGGTAAACCCTGTCCTGCTGGTGGGCGCCGTGGCCGTGACGATCACCGTGGGTGCCATTCTGGGCCGCGAGGCCGCCGAACTCCTGGGTTGGGACCGCCTGATGCGCGTCGCGGAACCACTTCACGCCCGCGCGCCACTCGAGCGCGCCGCCGCCTTGCTGAAGCGGGGCGGCTGGCGGGCGGTCTTCACTGCACGCCTCATCCCGGGGTTGCGTGTGTACACCTCGCAGGTTGCCGGGGTCAGCCGGATGCCCCGGTGGACGTTCCTCAGCGGCCTGATCCCGGCCAACGCCGTGTACATTGCGGGGTTCGTTGGCCTCGGCGCTGCTTTCGGGAGGCCAATCCTGGCGCTCATCCACGAAGCGGAGCACCAGCTGCTGATCGTGCTCCTGCTCGGGGTGGTTCTCCTCGGGCTGTTCCTCCTGACGCGAGCTCCCGCTCGGCGGACGCTCGCCTCGCTGCAGGCAGCCGGATGGACCGGGCCGCTGCGGTTCAGCCTCGACTCGGTCGGGGTCGCCCTCATCCTCGCGTGCATCGGCTTGAACTTCGCCGGGCACGCCATCGCCGTCACGCTCGGGCTGCCTCTGTTTCTCGATTCGATCGGGACCGTGCTCGCCGGCGTGGTCGCCGGGCCATGGGTCGGGGGCAGCGTCGGCTTCATCAGCAACCTGGTCAGCTCCAACACTGTCGATCCAATTGCGGCGCCCTACGGCATCGTCTCGTTCGCGGTCGGCTTCGCTGCCGGGCTTGCCCGGTACCTCAACTGGCAGAAGCGCAGCAGCGGCTGGGTGGCGCTCTGGATGGTGACCTTCGCGATCGCCGCGCTGGTTTCGACCCCCCTCAACTTCCTGATGAGCTCCGGCAAGAGCGGCGTCGCATTCGGGGACTCGGTTTATGCCGCCCTCAACAGCGCCCACCTTCCGCGGATCATCGCTGCCTTCATCGGTGAGGCCGCCGTCGACTTACCAGACAAGCTGATCACCGTGGTGGTGGCCCTGCTCATTGCCCAGGGCCTGCCCGAGCGGCGGGCGACCACAACCACGGCCGACCTTGACCTCGGCGAGGCGTTCACATTCGTCATCCGGTCCAACCGGTGGATTCGAAGGCTGCTTGCCGGCGCTGTGTGTCTCCTCTTCAGCTGGCTCATCGTTCCGTTCTTGCTGCTTGTCGGCTACATCGTGGAGATCGCCCGCCGAGTGCGCTCCGGCGCCCGCGAGCTTCCTCCATGGGACCATCCCTGGCGGAAAATCAAGGACGGCTTCAAACTCCTTGCCGCGCTTCTCATCTGGACGATTCCGAGCGCCCTACTCAGCATCCCGGCGGCGATTGTCGACGCAGCCGTCAGCGAAGGCTCGCGGCAGGCGCTCGGCGGGTCGATCAGCGGGGCGGCGGCGATCGTCGCCGCGGTCGGCAGCGTGTGGGGACTGGTGGTGCTCTTGCTGGAGCCCGCCATCATCAGCCAGTACATGGACCGCGGATTTCGGGGGGCGCTGAACGTCGCGGCCGTCATCCGGCGGGTGCGGGTGAACCTGGCGCTGAGCATCGTTGTCGGGGCGCTCGTCGTCGTACTGTCGACGATTGGCTTGATCGGTTTTGCCGCGCTCGTGATCGGGGTGCTGGTAACGTTCCCCTACGCGAGCTACATCGGCGCCTACCTCGTCGGACGGTACGCGCGGCTGACGGAGCCGCCCGCCCTACAGCCCGAAGCGGTAGATCGCGGAAGTGTCGGACAGGTAGAGCGCGTGGTCTAACCCTTCCTTGACGTCGAGCTGGCAGCGAGGGCCGTCGAACAGGATGCGGCTGCCATCCGCGGGCATCACTTTGAGGCGAGCCTGCGAGTAGCTGCAGAAGACGAACAGGCCCTGATAACCACTGGGGCCTTGTGTACTGATAAAGGTCGCTCCAGTGGGGACGACCGTTTGAGAACCGCTCTCCCAGGTCGGCAGCGTGCCAATGCACGACGAGCGGCTCAGGTGGATGCCGTTGCCGTAGCAGGTGGGCCACTGGTAATTCCCGCCGCGCATCACGTGGTCGACCTCGTCCCAACCGCTGCCCGGGGTCCCCGCGTCGCCGGATGGGCCATTGTCGGTCACGAGCAGCGTGCCATCGGACGAAAAGGCGAGCCCGAAGGGATTGCGCAGCCCGATAGCCCAGACCGGATTGCCCGCGCCGAACGGATTGTCGGAGGGAACGGTGCCGTCGGGGTTGTACCGGAGGATCTTGCCGCGCAGGTCCGAGGCGTTCTGCGCCGCGGACGCGACGTGATTCTCTCCCAGGGTCACATAGAGTTTGCCGTCTCGACCAAAGGCCAGGCGCCCACCCTTGTGGCAGCAGTCCGACCCCGCCGGCAGGTTGTCGACGATGGTGGTGAGGTTGGTGCCGGTCCCGACCTGATCCCGCCAGCGCACGATACGCTGGCGGCTCTGGTTATCGCTGCGACTGTAGAACGCATAAACGAAATGATCGGCTCGGAAGGTCGGGCTCAGCGCGAGGCCGAGGAGTCCTCGCTCGCCGTCGGTTGAGGCTGAGACGGTGGCAAAGAGCCGCTTGTTGGTGCCGTCGAAGGTGCGGATCGTGCCCGATCGCTCGGCATAGAAGAGCCGTCCATCAGGGGCCCAGGCGAGAGCTGTCGCAAAGTCGGCCGACGTAAAGGTCGTCAGCGTTGGCGATGCCTGCGGCGAAGCCGGTGCGCTCGTGCTCCCGGAGGCCGCGGGGGGTACGGTCGAGGAGGCACAGGCCGCGATCGTCGCGACGGCGAGCCCGGCGGCGATGCGCGCCAACATGACATCTATTGTTAGGCAAGCTCGGCGCGCCATGGCGGGTCGGCGCCCGCCCGGGTGCACGTGATCGATGCGACGAGGCAGGCAAACTCAAGCGCGGCGCGCAACTCGTCGGTTTCCAGCCGCAGGTCCCGGCTCAGCTTGCCGTGGTCGTCGAGCCATGCCAGGAGCGCAGCCCCGAATGCATCGCCCGCTCCGATCGTGTCGACGACATTCACCGTCGGAGCCTTAACCCGAACCTCGGCATCCGAGGAAACGCCGACCGCGCCCTCGACACCCAGCGTCACGACCACGAGCCTCGGCCCGGCGGCCAGCAAGGCGCGGGCGGCCGCCATTCGGTCGAGTTCCGGAAACTGCCACGCGATGTCGGCATCGCTGGCTTTGACGATGGTGCTCTGAGCACTGATCCGATCCAACCGGGCTCGGTAGCCGGACGTATTGTTGACGACGCTCGGACGGATATTCGGGTCAACCATGACCACCCGTTTCGAGTGCTCGCGGTCGACGAGGGCGGCGATTGTCGTCGCGATCGGTTCGAAGACCAGGCCGAGCGTGCCCACGTGCAGCGCGCCGACATCCGAGTCGAACGAAGCCGGCACCATCTTCGACGTCAGGTTTGGGGCGGAGGTGCCATCACTCACGAAGCGGTAGAACGCGTGTCCATCGTCGTTGACCTCAGCGATCGCGAGGGTCGTGGGCTCGGGGCCAAAGCTGGTCATGCCGAGGTCGACGCCGTCGGCCGCCAGCAGATCGCGGAGCTGCTCACCGAACGCGTCGCGCGATAGGTGGCCAAGGAATTGCGCCGGGATTCCTAGTCGCGCGAGCGCTCGCGCCGTGTTGAACGGCCCGCCTCCCGGGGAGTCGACTCCCCCGACTATGCGGTCGATGAGCGCTTCACCGCAGACCACTACCATCGAGCTATGGACATGATGCCGGACGGCGAGCGCTACGCCCGGATGCCGTACCGGCGAACCGGTCGCAGCGGGCTGCTGCTGCCGGCGATCTCGCTCGGCCTCTGGCAGAACTTCGGCGGCGACCGGCCGATGGAAACGCAGCGGGCGATCGTCCGTGGTGCCTTCGACCTCGGCATCACCCACTTCGACCTCGCGAACAACTACGGCCCGCCCTACGGTTCGGCCGAGGAGAACTTCGGCCGCATTCTGCAGAGCGACCTGGCCGGGCGCCGCGACCAGCTCGTCATTTCGACCAAGGCCGGCTACGACATGTGGCCCGGGCCCTACGGGATCTGGGGATCGCGCAAGTACTTGCTCGCCAGCCTGGACCAGAGCCTGGAGCGTATAGGGCTCGACTACGTCGACATCTTCTACTCTCATCGGTTCGACCCAGAGACCCCGCTCGAAGAAACCATGGGGGCGCTGGACACCGCCGTGCGACAGGGCAAGGCACTCTATGTCGGGATCTCGTCCTATTCCGCGAACCGGACGAAGGAAGCGGTCAGCATCCTCCGCAACCTGGGAACGCCGCTCCTGATCCACCAGCCCTCTTATTCGATGTTCAACCGCTGGATCGAGCCCGAGCTCCTCGACGTTCTGGGCACGGAAGGCGTCGGCTGCATCACGTTTTCGCCGCTGGCGCAGGGGCTCTTGACCGACCGCTACCTGAACGGCGTTCCGGCCGGCTCGCGTGCCAGCCACCCGGGCTCGTTCTCGCAGGAGGTGCTGACCGAACAGACGCTCGGCAAGGTACGGTCGCTGAACGAGATGGCGCAGCGGCGCGGCCAGACTCTGGCCCAGATGGCGCTGGCCTGGACGCTGCGCGACCCACGAGTGACATCGACGCTGGTCGGTGCCAGCAGCGTGACGCAGCTCGAACAGAATGTCGGGGCGCTGGACAAGCTCGACTTTTCCGCCGACGAGCTCCACGAGATCGATCGCCACGCCACCGACAGCGGCATCAACCTCTGGGCTGCGTCGAGCAGGGAGTAAGGTCCGGCCGCGCGGAATTCCCTCAGCAGGATTTGCAGATTGACCTGAGAGCCAACCTGTGATAGACCTCAAATTGAGGCGCAAAAGGAAGGGCAATAATTTGACGTCGTCGCCGCTCGCCAATCAAACAGCGAGTAATGGATCGCGGCCTGCCGACGAGTGCCCGTATCCGCGGCCATTTCACAGGGGCTTCGATTCGTGTCCGCTCTTCGTGCAGGTTCCGTTTCGCCCGACTGACAGCCGGGACAACCCCCTCGCGCCGGTGCTGACCTGCCGGCACCTGGTCAGCCGGTCGTTCGAGCAAGGAAAAGCCGGCTGGTATGGGGCCTGCGAAATTGGTGACGCGGCGGCCCGGCGTGCCTACCTCGAGCGCAAACTCGTCTCGGTCCTGAAGCCCGGCGCCTGAGCCCCGAAGCGGGCCGCGGCCGCCACCAGGTCGGCGTTGTTATCGGCGCGTCTGCCATCGGCCATTAGCAGGGTGTCCTCCAGGCCGATCCGAATGTCGTAGCCGTGAACGAGCGCATCCTCGAGGAGCGGCCACGCCGCTGCATCGTGGCCGTGCTGCAGCCGCGGAAGGTGGATGCCGCTGCCCTCCAGGACTCGGCCGATCACGCCGGCGGCTCGAATCGGATCGCTAGCCCCCGGCTCGACCTCGACCAGGACGCGAAGACAGCGGTCGACGAAGTTGCTGTCGACGAACGCGCGGGCGTCCGCGACCGAGCTGAGCCCGGCTTCGATCTGGATGCCTTTGTCGAGGAGCAGGGTGCAGAGCTCATCAGTCCCGTCTTCGGAGAAGTTGACGGAGGCGAAGTCCGGCAGGGTGGTCCAGCGCTCGATGAGCGCCAACCGCCGGGCGCTGCCGCCGGTGATCCACAGCCCGGTGGTCAGCCCGATCGGGAGGTCGGGGCAGCGGTCGCGAATCGCCTCGATCGCCGCGGCGCAGGCGTCGGGCTCGAGGGTCTCGCGACCGCCCAGGCCGCGCGGATGGATGTGAACGGCACCGGCTCCGGCTTCCCAGCATTGGAAGGCATCGGTCGCAAGGGTGTCGGGAGAGAGGGGCAGCGCCTCGTGTTCCTCCGGCCGGCGGCTGCCGTTCAAGCAGGCTTTGATCAACATCTCCGCAGTTTAAGCTCAGGTTTGCGCATGAAAACTGCCGAACGCAGTCAGCTCACGCCCGAGCTGGTTGCCCGATATCCGCGCCCAGGGATGGCGATACCGGGCAGGCTGCGGTATTCGCCGGACGCGAAATTCGTCACCTACCTCTTCAGCGAGCGCGGCGACCTGGTTCGTGACCTCTGGCGACTCGACCTGTCGACCGGCCGAAAAGAGCACTGGATGTCCGCGCCCGGTGAGGCGGTCACCGAGGCGAACATCTCTCGCGATGAGGTCCTGCGTCGCGAGCGGCTTCGCTTGCGCGAGACCGGGATCACCGAGTATTTCTGGGCCGAGAAGGCCAACGTCATGCTGCTGCCAGTCCGCGGCGAGCTGTACCGCTGGGCTGACGGGGCTGTGACTCGACTCTCCGGTGGAGGCGTCATCGACCCGAAGATCACGAAAGACGGTCGCCGCGTGTTCTTCGTTCGGGACGGCGACGTCTGGACGATTGGTGATGGCGGCGAGCGGCGGCTCACCTCGCACCCGCCCGGCGTCACCAACGGGCTGGCGGAGTTCGTCGCCCAGGAGGAGCTCGACCGATTGAGCGGCTACTGGCCATCCCCGAAAGGCGACCTGGTGGCGTTCGAGCAGGTTGACGAGTCGCACATCCCGATCTATCCGATCGTGCACCAGGGCAAGGCGGCGCTGGAGATCGAAGAGCATCGATACCCGTTTGCCGGCGCGGAGAACGCGAGGGTCAAGCTTGGCGTCGTTTCGGTGACCTCGGGGGAGTCGACTTTCATCGACCTCGGCAGTGAGGAGGGTTACCTCGCTCGCGTCGACTGGCATCCCGATGGTCGCCTGTTGGTGCAATGGCTCTCCCGGGACTGGTCGCGACTCGAGCTCCGGGCCTTTTCTCTGCCTCCCCGTCTCGAGCAGGGCAAGGTGGCGGCCCATGCGATCCTGGTTGAAAACCAGAAACCCTGGATCAATCTGCACTACGACTTGCACACCATCGAAGCCACTGGTGAATTCACGTGGTCATCCGAGCGCAGTGGCTTTCGACACCTATATCTATATGCGCCCGACGGGAAGCTGATCCGCCAGCTCACCAGCGGTGACTGGCCGGCAGAGGCGATGGTCGAGCTCGACGAGCGAGGCGGTCAGCTGTACTTCGTCGGCTGGCGGACGAGCCCGCTCGAGCGTCATCTATTCCGGGTGTCGCTGGAGGGAGGCGAGCCCGAACAACTGACGACGGATCCGGGCACGCATGCCGTGGTCATCGCCCCGGACTTCTCGAGTTTCGTCGATGTGTGGGACAACCGCGAGCACCCGCCGAGCATCACCGTGCGGAACATGCAGGGGTCGCCGCAACATGTCATCCACGAGGCGGCTCCGAACGACCTGGATTTGCCGGCGCCCGAGCTCCATCGATTTCGAACCACCGACGGCGTCGAATTGCAGGCTGCGGTGTACCGTCCTCACTTCTCTCCCCCACGTGCGGGGGAGGGTCAGGGTGGGGGCCGCGCACCGGTCGTGGTGTCGGTCTACGGGGGCCCAGGGCCGCAGATGGTCAATGACAGCTGGGCCCAGACGGTCGATCTTCGTGCCCAGTGGTTGGCACAGAACGGATTCGTCGTGCTCAAGGTCGATAACCGTGGCTCGGCTCGGCGTGGACTGGCGTTCGAAGCGCCGCTCGCCCGCCGCATGGGGCAGGTCGAGGTCCGCGATCAGGTCGAGGGGGTGCGCTGGCTTGACAGCCTGGGCTTCGCCGACACCTCGCGCGTGGGCATCTACGGGTGGAGCTACGGTGGCTACATGACGCTGATGGCGCTGCTCACGGCGCCGAACGTCTTCAAGGCTGGCATCGCCGGCGCACCGGTCACCTTTTACGAGGGGTATGACACCGCCTACACGGAGAAGTACATGGGGACGCCGCAGGAGAATCCCGAAGGCTACCGGCTTGGCTCGCCGCTGACGTATGCGGATCAGCTGCGCGCCCCCCTGCTCGTGGTTCACGGCATGATCGACGAGAACGTCCACTTCCGCCACACCGCCCGCCTGATGCAGGCGCTGATCGATGCGGGCAAGCCGTTCGAGTCGCTGATCTATCCGAACGAGCGTCACATGCCGCGCTCGGAGAAGGATCGCGTCGATATGGAGCGGCGCCTGCTCGAGTTCTTCCAGCGCAACCTGTGACAAAGAAACGAAAGATCAAGGCGCTCATCTTCGACTTCGACGGGCTGATCGTCGACACCGAAGTGCCGATCTTTCGGGCATGGCAGCGGATCTACCGCGAGCACGGCCAGGAGCTACCACTCGATCGCTGGCTGACCATCATCGGCACCTCCTCCGGTTCGTTTGATCCGGTGCAGGAGCTCGGTGACCGCATCGGGGAGCACCTCGATGAAGCCGCACTGGACACGTTGGAGCGCCTCTACTACGCGGAGTCGACCGCCCTGCAGCAACTGCTGCCCGGCGTCGCCGAGTATCTGGCCACGGCGCACCGGCTCGGGCTGAAAACGGCGATCGCGTCTAGCTCGACGCGCAAGTGGGTGATGGAGCACCTCGAGCGTTTCCGGATCGGCGGGCAGTTCGACGCCATCGTCTGTCGAGAAGACGTGAAGAAGACGAAGCCCGATCCGGAGCTCTACCGGACGGCGCTGCAACGGCTCGGGGTGCAGCCGGGTGAGGCGATCGCGCTGGAAGACTCCACCAACGGAATCCACGCGGCGAAGGCCGCCGGGCTCTACTGCGTCGTGGTCCCCAACCTGCTGACCGTGGACCTCGACCTCACCGAGGCCGACCTGCGCCTGTTGTCGCTGGAAGCGATGTCGTTGCCGGCCCTTCTGGAGACGGTCAACGGGACGAAGCCGTCATGAAACGCTGGACGAACCTTGCGCTCTTCGTCCTGCTTGGGGTGGCCTTCACAACCGGTTGGGTGGCGTTTTTCTACAGCACGGCTCCATCGCGGGCGTCACTAATCGTCCATGCCGTGAGCGGTTACGCGATCGTCGTGCTGACGCCATGGAAGGCGGTCATCGCCACCCGCGGCATTCAGCGACGCCGTCGTGGCTGGTGGGCGTCCCTGGTGTTCACCGGTTTGGTGATTGCCTCCGTGACCGCCGGCATCCTGCATTCGACCGGCCTGCTGCTGGGCATTGGACCGTTCAGCGCGATGGAGGTCCATGTCGGTGCGGCGCTGGCCGCGATTCCATTTGTAGTCTGGCATGTGATCGCCCGCCGGATCCCGATGCGCGCCGTTGATCTCTCGCGCCGGAGTCTCCTCCGTGCGGGCACGCTGGCGGCCAGTGCCGGCCTTGCCTACGGCGCGGGCGAGGTCGTGGTGCGGCTCCTCAGCTTGCCGGGATCGACGCGCCGATTCACCGGGTCGTACGAGTACGGGTCCTTGCAACCGGCCCAATTGCCCGTCACCCAGTGGCTTTTCGACAGCGTGCCGTCCGTCGATCCCGCCGCCTGGCGGCTCACCGTGCGGACCGTGAATTCAATGCGAGAGTGGACTTATGCGGAGCTGCTCGCTTACGACGACCGCGTGCAGGCGACGCTCGATTGCACGGGCGGTTTCTACTCAACCCAGGACTGGTCGGGCGTGTGGCTGAGCCGGTTGCTGCCAGCGGGGGAGCGCGTCGGGAGTCTTCTCGCTCGATCGTTGACCGGATATGATCGCCGCTTTGCCATCGAGGAGGCCGGCCGGCTATTGGTCGCGACTCGGTTGGGTGGAATGCCGCTCGATCCCGGGCATGGCTTTCCGGTTCGCATCGTAGCGCCCGATCGGCGTGGCTATTGGTGGGTCAAGTGGGTGACCGCGATCACGACCGATGAGCTGCCTTCGTGGTTCCAGCTCCCGTTCCCGATTCAATAACCCGCGTCACCGATTCAGCCCGCAATGGGGCCCACGGAGGACCAAGGACCGGGGAGCGGCCCTGCAGGATGTCATCGATGCGCTGGCGCACAATCGGGAGCGCCTCGGGATGCGGGATGACATAGAAGCGCTGCTCGTGGATCGCGTCGACAACGGTGCCGGCGATCTCGGCCGGCGGGGTCCCCGCCGCAACTAGGCCTTTTATGTACTCAATCGCAGCGGTCGCCTGCGGCGTCCGCTCAGGTTCGGTGATGGGGTACTCGGGCGGACGATTGCGTTTTGACTCACTGATGTTCGTCCGCACCCAGGCGGGGCAGAGTACCGAAACGCCCACCTTCGCGCCTCGGATCTGGAGCGACACCTGAAGAGACTCCGACAGGGCCACCACCGCGTGTTTAGTCACGCTGTAGACGCCCATCGAGCCCGGCGCGGACGTGTTCAGGCCGGCCATCGAAGCGGTGTTGACGATGTGTCCTTCCTCCTGCTCGAGGAGAATCGGGGTGAAGGAGCGCATGCCATTGATGACACCCCAGAGGTTGACCCCCAACACCCATTCCCAATCCGCCCGGCTCATTTCCCAGAATGCCGCGCCCGACGTGGCGCCGACGCCGGCGTTGTTGCAGACGACATGGACGGCGCCGAAGGCCTTGAGCGCGCGTTGGGCAAGCAGGTCGACCTGATCCCCTTTGGACACGTCGGTGGGCACGGCAAGAACCTCGGCGCCGGCGGACCGCAAGGAACGCTCGGCCTTGTCGAGCGCTTCGACTTCCACATCCGCGAGGACAACCTTCATCCCTTCCGCAGCGAATCGTTCCGCCAATGCCAGGCCGATACCGCTTGCGGCCCCGGTGACGACGGCGACCCGACCTTTCAAGGATTTCATTGCGTGGCCTCCAGCGCTTCAGAATGGACTCTTGAGCCTTCCGATTCTAGGTCGCCCTGCATCCCGGCCGACTGTCGATTTGGGCCAGGCCTGTTCGATGTACTAGCAAGAAAGCCCAACCATTCACGGAGGACGACATGAGGCTGGTCGCAACGGAATACCTGTCGCTCGATGGCGTGTTCGAAGAACCGGGTCGTTGGTCGGGCCCGTTCTTCAATGACGAGGCGGGACAGTTCAAGTGGGCCGAACTCCAAGCGAGCGACGCGTTGCTGCTCGGACGCAAGACCTACGAAGGGTTTTCGGCTGCGTGGCCCAACATGAAAGGCACCGGCGAGTTCGGCGAAAAGATGAACACCATGACCAAGTACGTTGTCTCGTCGACGCTGGAAAAGGTCGACTGGCCGGGTTCGAAGTTGGTCAAGGGGGATCTGGCTGAGGAGATCCGCCGGCTGAAGCGGGAACCCGGTCATGACCTCCTGCTCTCCGGCAGCGGACAGCTCTTCAATGCGCTGATGAGGGAGAACCTGATCGATCTCTACCGGTTCATGGTGCACCCGATCGTCCTGGGGTCGGGCAAACGTCTCTTCACTGAGAGCAACGCCAGGAGGGTCCTGGACCTCGCCGAGACCAAGAGGTTCAGCTCGGGCATCGTCATCATGGAGTTCAGGCCGGCTAAGACGCAGTAGCCCGCAGCAACCTGACCTGCAGACGGGTAGATCGACCTGACCACGACTGGCGCGAGGTCGCCGATAAGGCGCTGGCCTTCGTGAAGCGCCTTTTACGGCGAAAAAAACGCTAGCGCGTAACGTCCCACCAGAGGGTCGCCAGGGCACGAGGCTCTGGCGACAGACGCCACAGGCCGTCGACCTCCGCCGCGTGCTCCACTACGATGGCGCGGACTTCATCATCCCGACCCGGACTCAGGCACACGGTTTGCCGCATCCAGGAGACGAGTTCCTCCAGGCTCTCGAACCCGCCGCGCTGCGGCGATTCCCATAGTTCGACCTCCGGCTGAATGCCGGCCTCGCGCATCACGGCGACCGCGTCCTCAAAGCAGGGCACTTCGGGCCGCTCGAGATTCCAGAAATGCCGCCATAACTCGCGCTCCAGGGCCCGATTCCGCGGATGGGACCGCGTGATCTCGACCACCACGCGCCGCTCGGCCGCGTCATTCAAGGCGGTGACGAACGGCACCAGGTCGGGGACGTTGTAGAGGATATGGCCGCAGACCACGACGCTGGCGTGTCCCGCCTGGGGTGCGACATCGGGCCAGCTACCAAGAACGGTGACGTCGGCGGGACTGTTGTCGAGCATCGCGGCTGCACTGTCGACGGCGACGATCCGTTGGGCCGGAGGGCGCAATGGCAGCGACATCGCACAACGGCCGGCGCCGACGTCAAGGACGGTGGCTCCCGGAAGGAGCGACTCGAGGGCATGGCGGTGCGATGGAGAGATGGTGTCGGGTTGCCTCTGTTCGAACAACGTCACGGGAAGCGCCCATGGGTCCTCGTGGGCCTGGGCGAGGATCGAATCCGGGATCGCCCACGATCCCAGGGCTTCTCTCCAGCGCGTCGCCGGGTCGGACGCCTGATTCACGTCAATACGGGGGTCGGCTGCCGGCGGCGGCCTGGTGCGTGATGTCGGGCAGCCGCTCGAAGAAGTAATAGACGGCGAGCGCCGCGCAGACGATGACGACCGCGATCGGGCTGACCTGGCCGAGCGGAATGCAGATCAGGTAGACAAACGTGCCGACCGAGAAACGGGGCCACGCCCGCATGGCAGCCCGCCGGTCGACGTCGGGCGCCAGGAGCTTGGGATGCCAGAGGGCATAGGTCCAGACGGCACCGAAAAAGAGAGCGATCAGCGTCGCATTGATCGCATAGAGGCTGGCCGCCGTATTGGCATCGCGAGGCACGAGGATATTGGCACCGAGCTCGGCGGTGGAAAACGGGATGAAGACAATGGCCATCAGCAGGAGCAGGTTGAGGAACGTCAGGGTCCGGTTCAGATGGCCGATACGCTCGAACAGCCCGTGATGATTCAGCCACATGACGCCGATGGTGAGAAAGCTCGCGACGTAGGCGGCGTACTTTGGCCAGGCGGCGAGCAACGCGGCCTCGAGTCCGCCCGGTGCCGTCTTCTCGATCGTGATGTTGAAGATCAGCAGCGTGGCCGCCACGGCGAAGACGCCGTCGCTAAATGCCTCGACGCGCCCTTTGCTCATGGCGCATCGAGGATAGCTGCTAGTGCGCTCGGTGCAGCACGCGGAAGCGGCCAGCTTCCATCCAGGCGACCGCGATGCCGAGCGGGACGAGGAGAAGCTCGACCGGGATCGCCGTCGTCAGGGCCCGGCCCGGGGTGATGGTTGGCAGCGACTCGCCCATCAAGAGCGCGATCGAGAGGGAAAGACCAGCGGCCGCCAGACCGGCAAGCGCCGCGACCAGTGCGACCGGGGCCTCGTAGCCGTGCTCGAGCCCAACGCGGCCGGACAGGCGGCGACGTCCGACTTCGAGCGCGCCCAGCAGCAGCACGATGCCCAGGCCGAGTTCGGTGTATTTGGTCAGACCGGCGAAGAAGGCAATGTTCGGTTGGACAACGGTGTGGATCAGGCCGGCCAGCAGGCCGTTCTGGGTCCCGGGGCTGGCGTCGACGAACGCCTTGAAGTTGCGGACGAAGTTGGGATCGGCGAGCTTGTTCAAGCCGGAGAGGAGGAATTCGATCCCTAGGGCGGCCTGGATCAACGCCGAAGCGGCGAGCGCGGTATTACCGCTGGCAGGCAGGCGGCGAATTGTAACCTTCGGCGCCGCGGTTCGGACCGGTCGCTCCATGGTGTTCATATCTCTATTCATGCCCACCTTCGCATCGCCCAGGACCTGAGAACGGCATCGGGATCACCTGATGCCGGAACTTCCCTCCCCTGCTTGCGGGGGAGGGCAGGGTGGGGTTCCTACCGCGTCGTTTCGTGCTCCGCTGGCCGCGATCGAAAGGCGGCGTAGAGGCTCACGTCGTACACGAGCTTGAGGGCGCCGGCCGCGAAAAACGGCAGCCCAAGCAGCGCACCCTGGATTGCCGCACCCGAGAACAACGGCCCGGCAGCCTGGCCGAGTCCACGTACGAGTCCGGTGAAGGCAACCGCGCCTGCCCGCTCGGCGGGCGGCACGATCGAGACGACGTACGCCTGGCGGGCCGGGACGTCCATTTGCGACAGGCTGAAGCGGGCGAGCAACAAGCCGATCGCCCAGGGCAGTGAGGGAGCGAACGGGACGAGCAGCAGCAAGACATTGCTGGGGATGTGGGTGAAGACCATGGTGCGGATCAAGCCGATGCGGTTGGCGAGGCGCCCCGAAACCTCGTAGGAGAGGGCCTGCAGCAGCGCGATCGCTGCGAAGGCCGGGCCGAGCACGTTGGCGGGCGCGCCAAACCGGACGTGCAGCCAGTAGGCGATGACGGCGTTGACGACAAGCCCGCCGCCCAGGGCGTCGATCGCGAAAAGCGTCGATAACGGCGCCAGGGCGCGGATCTGTGCTACCGAAAGGGCAGCCGCCCGAACCGGCGCCTCGGTGCGAGGGGAGAGGGAGAGGGCAAGAACGGCGGTTATCAGGCCGATCACGGCATAGAGCGCAAAGACCAATCGGCCACGATCGAGATCGGTGGCGGTCCCTGCGAGCAAACTACCGGCGGCGGCGGCGAGCCCGCCGGTCAGCGAATAGCGCGCGAAGGCGACGTTGCGCCGGCGTGGTTCGACAGACTCAGCGAGTGCCGCTTGTTCGATCGAGGCGAATGGCCCCAGGTCGACGCTCGCGGCGCCCAGCATACCCGTCACCGCGGCGAGGCCCAGCAGAAGCGGCGAATTCGCCAGCGCCAGGTCGAGTCCGGCGAAGGCCATCAGCAAGCCCGCCAACGCGAGGGTGTTGCGACGGCCGATGCTGGCCGAGAGGGTGGCCGCGATCACCCCGGCGATGGCGGCGCTCAGCAACCCGATGCTGAGGACGAGGCCGATGACGCTCGCCGTCAGGCCATGGCGCTCGAGGTGGAGGCCGACCAGGACGGCCGCCATGCCGAAGCCGAACGCGCGGAGTAGGCGGGCAGCCAGGATCAGCGCGAAGTCGCGGGTCATCGCGCACGAACGCTAGCAAATGCCGCGCCGGCGCTCTCAGCTGATGCCATTACGTATGCTGGAATCCAATGGCCCAGGCGCTCGCCGTGGAGACCCACGGCCTGACGAAGCGATATTCGACGGGCGTGATGGCCGTCAACGACCTCAGCCTCCTGGTCAAAACCGGCGAGGTGTACGGGTTTCTCGGGCCAAACGGCGCCGGGAAGACGACGACGTTGCGCATGTTGTCGGGGCTGCTGCATCCAACCTCCGGCACGGCCATCGTCGCGGGCGCCGCTCCCGGCAGTCCCACGAGCCTCGCCCGGATTGGCGCCATGGTCGAGACCCCCGCCTTTTACCCGTATCTTTCCGGGCGCGACAACCTGCGGGTGGTGGCTCGCTATGCGAGCGTGCCGAAATCTCGAATCGAGCCCGTTCTCAAACAAGTCGATATGACCGACCGCGCCCGACACAAATTCAAGACCTATTCGACGGGAATGAAGCAGCGGCTCGGGGTTGCGGCGGCGCTGCTGAAGGATCCGGACCTCCTGATCCTCGACGAGCCGACCAGCGGCCTTGACCCGCAGGGAACCGTTGAGATGCGCGCCCTGATCCGTGATCTCCGGCGCGAAGGTCGGACCGTGCTCCTTTCCAGTCACCTCCTCAATGAGGTCGAGCTCACCTGCGATCGCGTCGGCGTGATCGCCAGCGGCAAGCTGGTCGCCGAGGGGACGGTCGGAGAGCTGCGGGCCCGAAGCGGTGGGCGAACGCTCCTGGTTCGCGCGACACCACTGGATCAGGCCCGCCGGCTGCTCGAATCCCTTCTCAAACCGGACCAAGTGAAGGTCGTCGATGATGCGCTCGTCCTCGCCGTGGACCCCTCGCAAGCCGCGTCGATCAACCGGCGGCTCGTCGCCGATGGCGTCGACGTGAGCGAGCTCCATGTCTCGGAGCAATCGCTGGAGGCCGTCTTCTTGGAACTGACGGAAACGCCTCAACCTGAGAGCTCCCACGCTGACCCTGCCACAGCACCGGGTAGCGAAACCAAGAGATGATCGCCAGCTTCAGCGCCGAGACGCTCAAGGCCCGCAAGCGCTGGGCCAACTGGATCCTGTTCGGCATCCTGATGCTGACCCTTGTGCTCCTCGGCTACGTGCTGACCTATGTCATCTTCAAGCATCCCCCTCGGAACTTCGAGAGTCAGGTCCCGGCCAGCGTCCTGATTCGAGAGGTGTTCCCCGAAAACCTGCTGGCGAACGTGCTCAGTGGCACCTCGACCATCGGAGCAGCCATCATGATCATCCTGGGCAGTCTGAGCACAGCCAGCGAGTACAGCTGGCTGACGGTGCAGACCATGCTGATCCAAAAGCCGGGCCGCATCGCGGTGCTCCTTGGCAAGTCGGCGAACCTGGCCCTGGTCACCTTCCTGTTCAGCGTGGTCCTGCTGGCGACGGCGGCGCTGACGAGCTACCTCCTGGTCACCATCGACGGCAGCTCGAGCAGCTGGCCATCGGCGACGACACTGCTCAAAGGCTTCGGGGCGCTCTGGCTCGAGCTGGCGGTCTGGACGGCCTTCGGTATGTTCCTGGGAATCGCGTTTCGGAGCACCGCAGCCGCGATCGGTGGTGGACTGACTTACCTGTTCGTGTTTGAGGCGCTGATTGGCCAACTGCTGCGCGACATCCCGGGCGTCAAGGAGATTCTCAAGTTCCTGCCTGGTGTCAACGCAAGCGCCGTCAACGCGAGCTTCCGGCTAAGCTTTCGCAGTCCAAACGCCCTGAGCCAGCTGGTCGATACGACCCGGGGCACGATTACCCTGCTCATTTACCTGACCCTCTTCATCGTCTCGGCACTCATTATCTTTCGGGAGCGTGACGTCGGCGGCAGCTAAGCGGGCAAATCCGAGCACGCCCTCAGTGTGCTCTCATGAAACTGCGACATGCTGGCCCTGATGGTGAAGCGGCTCGCGACGGTGATCGCGACGGCGCTGGCCTCGGTGATCGTGCCGGCGGCCGCCTTCCCAACCATGACCGTCGATCCCGCCCCGCCGCCGTTGAATCCCCCGCTGGTTGGCTTCTCATTCAGCCCACTCGCACTCCCTCCCGGCGTTGATCCCGAGCAGGCGCTGGTGACCTTGCTGTCGACGCTGCAGCCGGACGTGGTTCGGCTGCCAATCTACTGGAGCACCGTGGCGCCGACGCCCACCTCGCTCGACTACACGGATGTCGACCGGTTGATCGCGATCATCGAGGCACACAACAATACGAAGGGCTCCCGCCACACCCAGGTGGTGCTGGTCGTCGGCGCCCGCAACCTCGTGACTCCGGAGGTCCACCTGCCGGATTGGCTGGACACCCGGGACGTCCATACGCTCGACAACCTGCTGAAGTCGGCCAGCTATCGCGCTTACCTGGAGACCACCTATCGCCGTTACGCCTCGCTGCCCTTGCTCCGGGCGTGGCAGGTCGAAAACGAGCCGCTCGACAACGCGACCCTCAATGGGCTGACCAACGGGGTGATCCCCGCATCGACGATGCGGTCGGAGATCGACCTGCTGCGCTCGATCGACCTGGTACATGAAGTGATCGTGACCACCTTCAACTCATCACACGTCTCGCTCGACGCCAGGGGAGCGAGCCCGCTGGCCTGGCTCTACACCCACCTACCCGGCGCCAAGCCCGCCGGCCACCCGGCGCAGGTCCTGACGATGGGAGACACGCTCGGCCTGGACCTGTACGTCGTCACCGACTCCACGCCGCTGGACATCATCACCCCCAGCACCCGGATCGCCTGGAAAGAGGAAGCGCTCGACTACTGGCAGGCGCAGGCGCAGAGCCATGGTCGGGCGCTCTGGATCACCGAGATGCAGGGCTCGCCCTGGATCGGGACCACGGGCTTCACCCTCGACGACCTGCTCTCGAGCGCGCTCGCCTACCGGGGCCATGGCGTCAGTGCCTACCTGCTCTGGGGTGTCGAGGACTGGCTCGAGTCGCCGGCGTGGATGGAGACGGGGATCACGGCCATCGGGCTGTTGCGCGGCGGGCGCCCGAACTCGAATCTCTTAGCGAAGTCTTAAGCCTGGTTCAGCCCGGGTTTAGCTCGGTCTGTCATGGTTTTCAACATCGCCAAGACCGGCCATGTGCGGCTCATCGGGACACTGCTGGCGGCGGTCCTGCTCGCGACCGCCTGTCAGCCTGGAGTTCAGGCGACGCAAGGGGCGACGCCCGGCGCAGACGGCAGCGCACCAACCACCCCTTCGCCGAGCCCGACACCGGCTCCGAAGCACGTCTTTGTGATCGTGCTGGAGAACACCTCCTACCAGCTGGCGATGAGACAGCCGTACATTGCCAGCGTTGCGCGCCAGTATGCGGTGGCCACGAGTTACAGCTCGGTGGCGAACCCGAGCCTGCCCAACTACCTCGCGATCACGTCGGGCTCGACCTGGGGAGTTCGGGACGACTTGTACCACCGGCTGCCGGCGGGCGGACTCGGCAACCAGCTGACCGATGCCGGTATCTCGTGGAGGGCATACATGGAGGGATTCACGGGTGACTGCTTCAACAGCCCGTATCCCTACGCGCTGAAGCACAATCCCTTCGCGTATTACGGTGGCGCGTGCCCGGCGAACGTAGTGCCCATGACCGACCTCGCGACCGACCTGAATGGCGACACCCCTCAGCTGTCATGGATCACGCCGGGGCTCTGCCATGACGGCCATGACTGCGGCATCCGGGCGGCGGACCGGTGGCTTTCCCAGATCGTGCCGCAGATCACGAGCTCGCCGGCGTGGCAGAAAGACGGGGTGCTCTTCATCACCTGGGATGAGTCGAGTGCCGGAGACAATCGGGTCGCCCTGCTGGTGGTTTCGCCGTCCCTTCGCGGTCAGATTGCCACGCCGCTCGACCACTTCTCGCTGTCCGCGACGATCAGCGATGAGCTGGGTGTGGAGCGGCTTGGACAGGCGCAGCAGGCGACCTCGCTGTCCAAGCAACTGGGAGCCTGAAACTGATATAATCGATATCAGATTATGCGAAGCGGTGGCGCGTGATCCACTATTCGCACTTCGCGGCTCGCGGCGCCGCACGGGCGCCGCTGCTGCTCGCAGCGGGCAGCCTGGCGGTGATCGCCGGCCTGCTCGGTGAACCGCAGGCTGGAGCCGGCACGCCCGCCGTGGCCGGCGCGCTCTCCATCGACCAACCCGCCAACTCGGCGCCGATCCTGCGGTTCGGCCCGAGGCCCGACCGGGTGCACAACGGGATCGATCCGGCCGCGGTCGCCCCTGAGCATGGCCCGGCCGCCACGCCGCACCTCGGCCTGGCCCTCTTCAACCGCGATCGGATGGCCGCCGGCCTTCCTCCTCTGAGCGAGTCGAAGATGCTCGACGTCATCGCCGCGACGCGCGCACAGCAGATGACGACGGATGGGTTGACCCATGTGCGACCCGGCAACACGGTGATGGCCGTGACGCAGTTGCTACGGCAAAACGGTGTGAGCTACACCTGGGATGGCGAGAACATCTTCTGGTCGGGTGGCCCACCCTTCGACGACGCGCTGACCGCGGCGGAGAGCTGGTGGATGAGCTCGCCGGAACACCGCGACAACGTCCTGGGTCTGCACTTTCGCCAGGTCGGGATCGGCACTGCCATCGACGGCGGAAAGATGTATATCTCGGCCGTCTTTACGGATTAGTCAGGCAGCCGCCCGGCCCTCTTCGCGCTCGCCGAGGCAGCGCAGGAGGGCGCGCACGGCCGGCTCCCAGAGATGGGTGCCGGACTCCTCGCGGAGGATGCGTACCGCTCGCGCCTGGTCGAAGGCGTTGCGGTACGGCCGGTTCGAGATCAGCACGTCGTAGGTATCGGCCACCGCCAGGATGCGCGCCTCGAGCGGAATCTGCTCGCCACGTAGGGCGCGGGGATAACCGCTGCCGTCTACACGCTCGTGGTGCGCGATCACGATTTCGGCCTCGCGGTGCAGGCTGGGCACTCGCGCCAGGATCTCTTGCCCGAGCGCTGGGTGGCGCTTGATCACCGTCCATTCGTCCGGGTCGAGCGGGCCCGGCTTGTTGAGGATCGCGTCGGGGATGCCGATCTTGCCCACATCATGGAGCAGCCCAGCGCGCGCCAGGGTTCGCAAGGTGTCGGTCGGCAGCTCCATGGCGCGCCCGATGCGGACCGCCAGCTCCGCCACTCTCGTGTTGTGTCCGCGGGTGTTCTCATCCTTGGCTTCGACCGCCGCCGCCAGTGCCGCGATCGATTCGGCGTGGATCAGTTCGGCCCCGACCTTTACCTCGAGCTCGAGGGTGGCTTCCATCACGGCGCGCAGTGAGAGGCCCTTGACTCGCTGCACCGCCAGTGACCACACGGCGAGACCAACC
>DASWBA010000081.1:0-6466 GCA_036390825.1 Candidatus Dormiibacterota bacterium | reverse complement strand
TAGCTGGGGCGGTCCCGCCCTGGCGCCAGGAAATCTCAACGATGGAGCGCTGGCCCTGGGCGATTCCTACCAGACTGTCGGCTTCTTCAAATCGCCGCCCGCATTCGACAACTTCACGTTCGACGCATACCCGCGACCATTTGTAAAGGGCTCGTCCGTCCCGACCTAGAGCGCCTGCCGAATCGCGTCCGCCGTCCTGGCCGGATTGCCGACGCTCATCGCATGCCCAGCCCCGGCTACCACCAAGGTTGGCTGGCTAAGCCAATAGCCGGACGAGCTCCGGCGTGGAACGAATCGAATCCAGATCGGAGTCTGCTTTCGCCCATTCCCGCAAGCTGGGGTTCAGCTCGATCCCGCTTCGAAGATGGGGAATCGCCTCCTCGGCCCGGCCCCGGACCGCATAGAAGCAGCCGAGGTTGTAAGCGGCTGTGCCGCGCTGCCGGTCGTCAGCGAAGTTCTTGTTGGCCAGGTCGTGCGCCCAGAGCGCTGCTGCTTCGGATTGGGCCGGCTCGCCGCGCTCGTCATGCCAGTAGCCAAGGTGCTCGGAGATGTGAAAGTACGTGTTGCCCGGAATCACCTGCCAGGCTGCCTGCTCCGGCCTGCGAATCCGCGGCTTGAGCAAGTCCTCTTCCGAGCAGGCTTCGACAGCGGCCGCGAGCGTTGTCCACGAACTCCGGGCATCAGCCAGGACTGACGCCGCGGGCTGGTCGCGCGTCGCCTCGTGGACCCTTGCGTTGCTCTCATCGATGTCCTCCGAAACAGAGGCCGGTGCCGGCCTTCCGCTGCGTACCGCCTCGAGCTCGGCCGCGGCTGTGAGGCGCCATGCGCTGAGATGGGCGAGGTTGTCTTTGGCGGTCCAGCGTCCAGGCTGCGAAGGCGGAGAGTCGTCCACGTGCGGGATGAGGTCCGATGCCTCTTTCTCGCGGCCGGCTTCCATCAACTGTCGAAGCGTGTCCTTGATCGCCACCGGCAGAGGATAACCGCGACCAGTGCTGTCTACGGCCCACCGAAGGGGAGCGCCCCGAACTGGGCCGCAACCAGAAGGGTCGTCGGGTACAGGCCCAGAGCCACCGACAGCACGCCGCTCAGGGCGATCGCCAGCGTGCTGCTGGGCGACGCTCGCAGCGGCTCCGCGCGCGCGGTCGTCGACCACACCGGGACGAGCACTCGGACGTAGTAGTAGACGGAGACGACGCTCATGAGCAGCGCCAGCACCACGAGCCAGGTGTACCCGGCGCTCACGCCGGCGGTGAACAGAAAGAGCTTGCCGAAGAAGCCGACCGTCGGCGGGAATCCCGCCAGCGACAGCATGAAGATAGTCATGAGCACGGCCATCGGCCAGTTGCGGCGGTACAGGCCGCTCAGGTCAGAGAGGCGGTCGCGGTCACCGTCGGGACCGGCCAGCAGCGTGACGACCGCAAACGCACCGAAGTTCATGAACATGTAGACGAACAGGTAATAGAGGACGGCCGCCAGCCCGATCTTGCCGCCGGCGATGACGCCGATGAGGACATATCCCGCCTGGGCGACCCCGGAATACGCCAGGAGACGCTTGAGGCTCGACTGCACGATGGCCATGAGGTTGCCGACGACCATGCTGGTCGCGGCGACGAAAGCCAGGAGCGCCTGCCACTCGGGCGCGAGGTGGGGGAGGCCGCCGGCGAAGACGCGCACGATCATCGCGAACGCCGCGGCCTTGGTACCGACCGACATGAACGCCGTCACGGGGATCGGCGCTCCCTGGTACACATCGGGCGTCCACATGTGGAAGGGCGCCGCGGAGACCTTGAAGGCGAATCCGACGCCCATGAGCACGATGCCGAGGGTCAGCAGCGGATTGCTCGCGGCCGTGCCCGCCACCTGCTTGGCGATGTCGGGGATGAGAGTGGTGCCTGCGGCGCCGTAGACCAGCGCCATCCCGTACAGCACGAACGCGCTGGCGAACCCACCCACGAGGAGGTACTTCGCGGCGGCTTCCTGCGAGCGGTTGTCGTCCCGCGCGAAGCCGCTGGCGATGTACAGCGCGATCGACAGCAGCTCGAGCCCAAGGAAGACGGTGACCAGCGACGTCGCT
This sequence comes from Candidatus Dormiibacterota bacterium, assembly GCA_036390825.1. Classification (GTDB taxonomy): domain Bacteria; phylum Chloroflexota; class Dormibacteria; order CF-121; family CF-121; genus CF-13. Next base: position 4,392 of record DASWBA010000081.1, on the reverse strand, counting down.
GACGCCAGCACCATCATGCCGATGATCGAGCCGAGCATGAGGATGTGAAACTCGCCTTCCCGCATCCCCCGCTTCTGTAAATAGGAATGCGAGATGGCGACGGTCAGGATCCCGAGGCTGGCGAACAGGACGTCGAAGAAAAGCGCGAAGCTGTCGCCGGTCGCCATCCCCGAGTACGCAGGGCCGCCCTGGGCGTACAGCCAGCGATACACCGCAGTGCCGAGCGAATACGACAGGCCCGTGACCGCGATCATGGCCACGACCCCGCTCCGGCGCTTGGGCGGGATGACGAGGTCGGCGACGATCGCCAGCAGCATGAAGCCGACGAGGGTCGCGATGGGCGAGATCTGCCCCAGGTCGGCCAGCGCCTGCGACCAGCCATAGGTGGGCAGCGCGGCGGTGAGGGTCACCTGTACAGGCCCGCCTGTGCGACGGAAGTCATCAGCTGCGTCAGCGCATACGGATAGAGGCCGATCGCGAACATGAGGATGATCAGCGGGGTCACCAGCGCGAGCTGGCCGGCCTGGATGTCGCCTGAGGGCCTCGGCCCGACTGGTTCGCCGTACATGGCCCCCTGGAACATCCGGAGCATGTAGACGGGCGCGAGCACGAGGCCGATGGCGCCGATCGCAGCCAGCACAGGGGCCCGCTCCCAGGCGCCGAGCAACGTCATGAACTCGCCGACGAAGCTGTTCAGGCCTGGAAGTCCCAGGGCGGCGAGGACGACGATGGTGAAGACACCCGCCATCACCGGCATGCGCGGCGCGAGGCCGGCCAGGGCCGACCGATCGCGCGTCCCCGTGCGGTCGGCGATCCAGGCCACGAACAGGAAGAGCGCCGGGATGATGATCCCGTGGTTGACCATCTGCAGGATGGCGCCCTGCTGGCCCTGCACGTTGTAGGAGAAGATCCCCAGGACGATGAAGCCCATGTGGCTCACACTCGAGTACGCGACCAGCAGCTTCATGTCGCGCTGGGCGATCGCCATCAGCGCCCCCCAGATGATCGCCGCCACGGCGAGGGCCGGCATCACCCATCTCCAGTCCCACCATCCGACCGGGTCGGGAAACAGTGGGACTGCGATGCGCAGAAAGCCGTAGGCGCCGGCCTTGCCCATCACGCCGGCGAATGTCACCAGCATCGGCGTCGGCGCGGCCAGGTATGCGCTCGGGAGCCACGAATGGAGAGGGAAGAGGGGAGTCTTGATCGCGAACGCCAGCGCGAACACGATGAAGAGCCCGAACTGGATGTTCGCGGAGGGCGCGATCGTGGCCAGCTTGGCCAGGTCGAACGTCTGCTGGCCGGTGAACACGTACTCGCCGATGACTCCGACCAGCATCAGGAGGGAGCCGCTGAGCGTGAAGAGGACGAACTTGATCGCCGCCCGCGCCGGCCTCTCGCCCTCGCCGAAAAGCCAGAGCAGGAAGTAGGCGGGGATGAGCATCGCCTCCCAGAACACATAGAAGAGGACGAGGTCGACCGCCAGGAACACGCCCGCCATGCCCGCGGACATGGCGAGCATCAAGCCGATGAACCGGTTTACGTTGCGCATGGTCAGCGGCGTCGCCAGCACGGCGATCACGGTCAGCAAGGCGTTGAGGACGACGAGCCAGATGCTGATGCCGTCCACGCCGAGGTGGTAGAAGATGTGGAGCTGCGGGATCCACGGCACCTGCTCCGTGAACTGATAGCCGTGGTAGCCGGGCGCGAACGCGAGCGCCACCCCCGCCGAGATCCCGAGGGTGACCAGCGCCACGAGCACCGCCAGCCACTTCGCGAACCGCGGCGGGATGAAGGCGATGATCGTCCCGCTCACCAGAGGCAGCAGCCAGATGACGGTGAGCGTCATGAGCCGACCCTCGCGAGGACCAGGACCGCCACCACGATGGCGCCGGCCACGAACACGAGCACGTAGTTTCGGAAGTAGCCCGTCTGCGTGAGGCTGAGGCTGTGGGCCCCGGCCTCGGCCAGCTCGCCGGCGCCGACGACCGCCCCGTCGATGACCGGCCCTTCTACGTAGCGCAGACCGTCCCGGGCCAGACCGTCCATGGTCCGGACGAAGACCGCGTCGTAGAGCTCGTCGAAGTAGTACTTGCGCTCGAGCAATCGCTGCGCCCATGGGACGACTTCGCTCCATGGCTTCCACGCGTGCTGGATGTAGATCCGATAGGCGCCGAGGAACAGCAGCGTCGCCAGGATCATCGTCACGAAGGTCGCGATCACCTCTGAAGCGCCGCCCTCCCACGACTGCCTGCCGACCACGGACTGGAGGAAGTCATCGACCAGCCGCGGCCCGAAGCCGAGCGCGCGGGTCTGGATGAAGCCGCCGATGGTGGCGAGCACCGCCAGGATGAGGACCGGGATCAGCATCACGGGCGGGGCCTCGTGCGGATGCTCGACCGGGCGCTCCGCCGAAGGCTTGCCCGCGAACGACATCCACCACATGCGCCCGGTGTAGAAGCCGGTGACCAGGGCCGTGATGAAGCCGAAAACCCAGACCGCGAGCGCGAGCGAATCGTCGGGTTTCGAGAATGCGGCGCCCAGGATCTGCTCCTTCGAGAAGAAGCCGACGAATGGAATCACGCCCACTAGCGATACCGAGCCGATCAGGAACGACCACGACGTGCGCGGGAGCTGTTTGAGCAGGCCGCCGTACTTGCGCATGTCCTGCTCGTCGTGCATCGCGTGGATGACGTTGCCCGCGGCCATGAAGAGGAGGGCCTTGAAGAAGGCGTGAGAGAGGAGGTGGAAGAAGCCGGCGGAGTAGGCGCCGATGCCGACCGCCAGAAACATGTATCCGATCTGGCTCATGGTCGAGTAGGCGAGCACGCGCTTGATGTCCGTCTGGACGATGGCGATGGTGGCCGCGAACAGCGCCGTGACCGCGCCGACGATCGCGACCGCGCCGTGCGCGTAGACAGCGATGTCGTAGATGGGATGCATGCGCCCGACCAGGTAGACGCCGGCCGTGACCATGGTGGCGGCGTGGATCAAGGCGCTCACCGGCGTCGGGCCTTCCATGGCGTCGGGGAGCCAGGCGTGGAGCGGGAGCTGGGCCGACTTCGCGACGGCGCCGACCAGCAACAGGAAGGCCGCGAGCTCGAGGCTCGAGCTGTCGTTGCCTGGGAGCGCCTTGAACACGGCTCGATAAGTCGTCGCGTGGTAGCTCACGAAGATGACGAACGTGGCCAGGATCATGCCCACGTCGCCGATGACGTTCATCACGAACGCCTTGCGCGCCGCGAGCACCGCGGAACGGCGGTGGTACCAGAAGCCGATCAGGAAGTACGAGCTGAGGCCGACCAGCGCCCAACCGACGATCAGGAAGATGAAGTTCCCGGCCAGGACCAGGAGCAGCATCGAGAACACGAAGATGTCCATGTAGACGAAGAAGCGGGCGTAGCTGGCATCGTTCTCAGAGGCCATGTACCCGACCGCGTACGTGACGATCAGCCCACCGACGCCGGTGATGACGAGGCACATGAAGATCGACAGGTTGTCGACCAGCAGATTGAACGGCACGTTGAACGAGCCGCTCTGGATCCAGGTCCAGTACGTGAAGTCGGATGACACATGGTTCAGAAAAAGATTGACCGTCACGATGAAAGAGGCCCACACCACGCCTGGGCCCACGATCCTGGTCACGATTCGCGGCAGCCTCCAGCCGCGGCCGGCAAGCACGATCGCGCCCGCGGCGGGGAAGAGGAGGATCATCAGCGCCAGCTGGCTGGTGCTGGGGATCATCCCTTCAGCTCGCTGAGGTCGTCGACGTCCTCGACGTCGCGGCGGTGGAAGATGTCGACGAGGATGGCCAGCCCGACCACCGCCTCAGCCGCGGCCACGGTCATGGACATCAGCGCAAAGAGCTGACCTTCGATGTTCTCGAGCTGGCGCGAGAACGCCACCAGCGTCAGGTTGGCCGCGTTGAGCATGAGCTCGATGCAGATGAGGATGACCAGCGGATTGCGCCGGATGAGCACGCCGATGGTGCCGAGGATGAACAGGACCGCGGCCAGAAGCAGGAACCAGGACGTGTCGAGCTGCGAGCCGCCAATGTTGAAACCGCTCATCGATCGTCGCCTTCACGGCGGCTCAGGTAGATGGCGCCGATTGCGGCCAGCAGGAGCAGGATCGACGTCAGCTCGAACGGATAGAGGTATTGGGTGAAGAGGCCGACTCCGATCGATTGCGCCGTGCCGAAGGTGTTGAGGTCAGTGGTCGTGTGCGGCTGCCGGTACTGGATGCCCTGCAGCATCGCCCATATGAGCCCGAAGAAGGCGAGCACGAACAGAGCCGAAAGCCATGGCTGGAATCGCAGGCGGCCTTTCCCGATCTCTTTGGCCGGGCCCAGGAGCGCGATCACGAACAGGAACAGGACCATGACCGCGCCCG
>DASWBA010000080.1:0-1967 GCA_036390825.1 Candidatus Dormiibacterota bacterium | reverse complement strand
CGGATCTACTCATGCGGCCCCACCGTTTATCGCTACGTCCACATCGGCAACCTGCGCACGTTCATGCTCCCCGATCTTCTGCGCCGCAGCCTCGAGTACCTCGGGTATCGGACCGAGACGGTCATGAACATCACCGACGTCGGACACCTGACCGACGACACCTTCGACCGGGGCGAGGACAAGATGCTGGTTTCGGCGCGACTGGAGAGCAAGTCACCCGCGGAGATCGCGGCCTACTACACGAAAGCCTTCATGGAGGATGCGGCCCTGGTCAACATCCGCCCGCCCGATCACAACCCCAGGGCGACGGACTACATCCCGCGGATGATCGAGCTCATCGCGACGCTGATCGCCAAGGGGCACGCGTACGAGACGGGCGGCACCGTGTACTACGACATCGCCAGCTTCGCGGCCTACGGACGGCTGTCGCGCAACAGCACGGACAAGCTGCTCGCCGGATCAAGGGGCGAGGTCGATCCTCGCAAGCGGCATCCCGGCGACTTCACGCTTTGGAAGGCGGCCGGCGAGCACCGCCTCCAGGTCTGGCCCAGCCCATGGGGCCCGGGCTTCCCGGGCTGGCACATCGAATGCTCTGCGATGTCGATGTCGATTCTGGGCGAGAGGTTCGACATCCACACAGGCGGCGCCGACAACGTCTTCCCTCACCACGAGGCGGAGCTGGCTCAGTCGGAGGCTGTCACGGGCCATCGCGTGGTGAACCACTGGATGCACGGAGGCCTGCTCCTCCTTGCCGGTTCGAGAATGGCGAAGTCGGCGGGGAATTTCTTTCGGATCACCGAACTGGCCGACCAGGGATTCGATCCACTGGCGTTCCGATACCTCGCGCTGCAGGCGAAATACCGGACGAAGCTCAACTTCAGCACCGAGGGATTGGCCGGCGCGGACCGGGCCCTCGCGAACCTGCGCGAAAGGCTGGCGGTTTGGGCCACCGACGCCGGCGCTCCATCCGCCGAGCACGAGGAGGATGAGTTCGAGGCTCGCTTCCGAGCTGCGATCGCCGACGACCTCGACCTTCCGGCCGCGATGGCGTTGGTGGCTGAGGTCATGCGCTCGCGGCTACCAGGCGCTGAGAAGGCGCGCCTGCTGTTCGGATGGGACCGGGTGCTCGGCCTGGACCTCGCACGAGCCGCTGCGACGCCTGACCTGCCGGCGGGCGCGAATGCGCTGCTCGAGAAACGTGATCACGCACGAGCAGGCAAGGATTTCAAGAGGGCCGATGCCCTGCGCGATGAGCTCGCGTCCATGGGCGTGATGGTCACGGACACCGCCGAAGGCCAGCGTTGGAAAGTAGTGGGGCCGAGCCTTGCGGCCCAGCCCCACGAGAGGAAGGGTTCTAGCGAATCGTCCTAGGGCCTACATGACCAGGAGCATCGAGCTCTCTGATCCGGCGCCCGGGTTGGACGGCTTGTGGCCGTTGCCATTGCCGTTGCCGTTGCCATTGCCGGTGGTCTTGGTCTTGTCCTTGCCATTGCCGTTGCCATTGCCGTTGCCATTGCCGTTGCCATTGCCGTTGTCCTTGCCGTTCTTCGAGGTGTCCTTGCCGTTGTCTTTGCCCTGGTTCGCACGGGCCTTGTTGGAAGCGAAGTCACTGACACATTCGCCGATGCCGTGCACCCCGAGGCGAGCCGCCGAGGCTTTGCAGCCCGACACCTGCTGCGTGACCTGATGGCCCCAGTTGGCAGGATTCACGCTGCCTGTGACCGCGACCTCGGTGGCCGCGCCGGCAACGACGACCGCGGCCGCGGCGACCGCGATGCCGGTGACCAGCTTGATGCTGAGAGCGGCTCCTACACCGCCCAAGAGTCTCTTCATGATCCCTCCTGACGACGGGGCTCTCCGAAGCGGGATCGGCGCGGCCGCAATCGGATCCAGGATCCGGTGCAGCTCCCGCTCGAGCTCGCTTTCGAAATCGCCTGGTCCGCTCATCGGCAAGAAGGAACCAACTC
>DASWBA010000079.1:0-8110 GCA_036390825.1 Candidatus Dormiibacterota bacterium | reverse complement strand
GAGCTGGTGCAGGCCATCATGCCCAGCCGGTTCTTCATCCGAGCGTAGCCCACGGCGGCGTGCACCATCGCCTGCTCATTGCGCGACTGGTAATAGGTCAGCAGGTCCGGACGCTCGAAGAGTGCCTCACCGATACCGGCGACATTACCGTGGCCGAAGATGCCGAAGCAGCCATTGACGAAGCGGTGCTCGACACCATCGCGCTCGACGTACTGCGCGGCGAGGAATCGGACCAGCGCCTGCGCCATCGTGAGGCGAGGCATCAGCCCCCAGCCTGCCCTCCCCCAGAGGGGGAGGAAGACTTCACCTTCTTCTCGGCGACGATGGCCGCTGCCTGGTCGACCGCGCGGGCGACGTCGCCGTCCCGCGGATAGAGCAGCGTGCGCCCCGCCACCAATCCGCGCACCTGCGGGATGGCCATCGCGCGTTTCCAGCTGGCAAAGGTTTCTGCCGGATCCTCACCGGGATCACCGCCGAGCAGCAGCGTCGGCAGGCTGGTCGCCTGCATCACACGCTCCAGGTCGTCGACCACCGGCAGCTTCAGCCAGATGTAGGCGGACGTCGTTCCGAGGCCCGATACGATCGATATGGCCCGGATCAGTGAGTCCGCATCGGCGCGATTTCGGACTCGGCCATCCTCTATTTCGCTGGCAAAGACTTCGATCATTGCCGGGAGGTTGCGGATCGACAGCTCGTCGATGGCGCGGGCGCAGGCGGCCAGCGTGCGCAGCGCTTCCGGCTCATCGGCAACGCGCACCATCATCTTGCCGCCGTCGAGTCCGCTGACCGCGATGCCTTCAGCGGTGTAGGCGGTGAACCGGTCATCTAGCTCGAAGCGATAGCCGGTCAGGCCACCGCGATTCATCGAGCCGAAGACGACCTTGCCGTCCAGCGCACCAAGCAACGCCAGGTCGTCGACGATGTCGGCCGTACCGAGAATGCCGTCAACACCCGGTCGCTCGAGCGCAGTCAGCAGCCGATGCAACAACTCGCCGCGATCCGACATGGCCATTGGGTCCGACCCCACCTTGAGCACCCCGCGCGCGGGGTGATCGGCGGCGATCAGGAAGAGTGAACTACCACCCTGCCCTCCCCCCGAGGGCGACGGAGACTTTAGCAGGGGCCGGCGGCGTCGCCTGGCCAGGGCTTTCTGAACGGCCGCCGGATCGGTCGCGCGGATCTCGGTGAGGCGGGCCAGCAGTTCGGTGGCGGCGACGGTCACGTACGAGAGTCTGCCACGACGCTCATTTCGAATGAGTAGCGCTCCGCCGGATAGACGTGCGAGCCGTACTCGACCGGCTGGCCGGCGTCGTCGTAGCTGGTCCGCTGCATCGTCAGCAGGGGTGCACCCGTCGGCACTTTCAGCAGGCGCGCCTCACGCGGCCGCGCGCTGCGGGCGCCGATCGTCTGCGAGGCAAGCCGCAAGTGAATGCCGCCCTCGCGGAGGAGCCGATAGAGCCCGGTGGTTTTGAGACCGCTTTCGGTCACGAGCTCTTCGAGCGCGACCGGCACGAAGTTCACCATCAGCGCGATCGGTTGGTCGCTCGCCAGCCGCAACCGCTCGAAATGGAGAACGCGTGTTCCCCTGGATTGCTGGAGCGCGCTGGCCACCTCCGCCGGTGCCGGCACGGTCTCGAAGGCCAGCAGCCGTGTGGTCGGCGCCTGGCCTGATTCCTTCAAGTCGTCGTAGAGACTGCTGAGTCGAACCGGCCGGCGCACGCGCACCGGCACCACGAGTGTCCCGATTCCGTGCCGGCGAATCACCAAACCCCTGTTCGCGAGCAGGCCGATCGCGCGACGCACCGTGGGGCGGCTCACTCCGAGTTGTCTCGCGAGTTCGATCTCGTTGTCGAGATGCGAGCCCGAGGAAAGGCGACCCGAACGGATGGCCGTCTCCATGTTTTGCGCCAGCTGGTAATACAGCGGCACAGGGCTGGCACGATCGAGCACGGTGTCCGTCGATCCCCTCCGAGCCCCCAATTTCCTTCACCTACTGCGACGCGCGCCGCAGAAACCAGTTGTCATGACAACCTAACCTCAATACTATAGAGGGGTTCGGGACACGAGAAGGCTTTATCAACCTCAGAGGAGGAGAAGGGAATGCAGCGAATTAGTCGGCGGGAATTCGTCAAACGGACCGCGGTCACGGGAGCCGCCTTTACCTCGCTCCCGGCGTTCCTGGCCGCCTGCGGAGAGAGTACGAGCACCAGCACCAAGCCGTCGAAACTCGTCGTTGCCGCCGTGCAGGGCAACGAGGACGGACCACTGAAGAAGGTCGTGGGGAATTACAAGAGCGCGACCGGCATCGAGGTCCAGGTTGTCGAGTTTCCGTACGCTGACCTCTTCACAAAACTGGTCACCACGTTCCAGGCGAACGATTCGTCGTATGACCTGTGCATGATGGACGACCCCTGGATGCCGAAGTTCGGGACCATGGGGGCGCTCCAGCCGCTCGACTCGAACTTCGGCTTCACGCGCGACTCGGACATTCCGACCGTGGTCTACGACGTGGGCACCTGGCCGCCGCCGCATGGTCCGGTTCCGCCCAGCGAGCAGGGCAAGACGCAGCACCTCTATGGCATCACGATCGTCGGCAACGTCGAGATGTTCATGTATCGCAGCGACAAGTCTCCGGCCCCGGCAACCTGGGACGATGTGCTCGCCAACGCCGCCAAGTACAACGCGGCGAATTTCTACGGCTACGTGATCCGCGGCAAGGCGACCAACCCGGTGAGCAGCGACTCGCTGCCTATCCTCTGGTCGTTCGGTGGCAACATCTTCGACGACAATTGGAAGGTCCAGCTCGACTCGGACGCCTCCATTACGGCGGTCGACTTCCTCACGAGGAAGCTCAAGAAGTACGCGGAACCGGGTGCTGAAAGCTTCGACGCCGCCGAGCGCTCGCAGGCGATGGCGACCGGAAAGGCGTATCAATCGACAGTTTGGCCGGGCGAGATCACGGGCATTGTCGAGGATCCGACCGTCAGCCAGGTCAAGGGCAAGGTCGCGTACATCCCGATTCCACAGGGGCCGAGTGGGAAGGGCTTGGGGATGATGGGCAACTGGCTGCTCGGCATTCCGAAGGGCTCGAAGAACGGTTCAGCTGCGGCTGACTTCATCAAGTGGATGCTCAAGACCGACAACATGCGCAACTACGTGGCGCAAGGCGGCATCCCAATCCGCAACAGCATCCTCAACGATGCCTCGCTGGCAGCCGCGAACCCCTACTTCAAGGCGCTCGCCGCCTCCTTCGCTGCGGTGCCGAACTGGCGGCCTCGGACCGACCAGTGGGGCGCCGTCGAAACCTCGTACGGAACCGCGATGAACGCCGCCGTCGCCGGACAGTTGACCCCACAAGCCGCGATGCAGAAAGCGGCCGGCGAAATTCGCACGGTCATGAAGGCCGCCAACTACCCGTCATAAGCCGACCGTCCTACATTTGACGATGTGAGCCGCCTGGTCGCCGAACTCCCGGTCCCGACCGGTACGAAACCGGTGGGGGCCGGGCGGCGCCGGCGGAGCCGGCAGGAGCGGCTCGCCTACACGATCCTCGTTCCGGCGCTCGGCACGGTGTTCATCATCGTCACGATCCCGTTCGTGATTGCTGTCTGGCAGTCGATCACCAGCGACGATGGCACGTTCATCGGGCTGCGCAACTATTCGAGGGCCCTTGGCAATCCGCTCTTTTTCGATGCGCTGCGCGCCACGGGACTGTACGCCTTGATTGTCCTCCCCACCGAGATCCTCCTTGGCCTCGCTTTTGCCCTGCTGGTTCATCGCGCCGTCAAGCGGGCCGGGCTGCGGGCGACGCTCTACGTGCTCGCCGTTCTGCCGCTGGTCGTGCCGCCAGTAGCGGTAGGCGTGGTCGCACGCCTGATTTACGCCCCCGGCTACGGCGTGCTGAACTACGTGTTGCAGTCGGTCGGCATCACGCACTCGGAAATCCAATGGCTCGGAGTATCCGCCCTCGCGATGGGCGCAGTGGCGAGCGTCGACATCTGGCAGTGGACGCCATTCGTCTACCTCGTGCTCTTTGCCGGTCTGCAGACCGTCCCCAAGGAATCGATCGAGGCCGCGCAGGTCGACGGCGCGACCTGGTGGACGCAGTTCCGCTACATCGAGCTGCACTACCTGCGGCCGCTGTTTCTGCTGATCCTGTTCTTTCGAATGGCCGACGTGCTCCGGGTCTTTGACCATGTCTATATCCTCACAGGCGGCGGCCCGGGGACGGCCACGCAATTGCTCAGCCTCTACATCTACCGGATCGAGTTCAGATTTTTCGACGGTGGGCAGGCGGCCGCCCTCGCCGTCATGGTCCTTGTGTCGATCAGCATTCTGTACTCCCTCGTGACCCGGGCCCTTCCCCTGGAGCGCGCGTGATGCGCGGCCGTCGCGTCGCCATCGGGGTTCGGTTGATGCTGATCGTCGCCGGGCTCGGGGTCGCGGGCTTTCTCTATGCCTTCCCGCTGTACTGGCTGATTGCCACCTCGTTAAAAGGCAAAGCCGAGCTCTACCAGTCGATCACGCTCGTCCCGCGACACCCAACCCTGCAGCCGTACTACAGCGTCATTTTCGAGCGAGGCTTTTGGGTCTTGCTCAAGAACAGCGTGATCGTCTGCGCCGCAACCGTCGTGGTCACGCTCGCGGTCGGCCTGGTGATCACCTACCCGATCACGCGCCTGAGCGTGCCGCCGGGCCTGCGCGTCGGCGTGCTCAACTGGGCGCTCTCCCTGCGCTTCCTGCCCCCGGTCGCAGTGGTCGTCCCGTATTTCGCCATCGTCAGAACGTTGCAGATCTACAACCAGCCGATCGCGCTGATCGGCATCTATTCACTCTTCAACTTGCCCTTTGCCATCTGGATGCTGAAAGGCTTCCTCGCGGAGATTCCGATCGAACTCGAAGAGGCAGCCCTGGTCGACGGCGCCAACCGATGGACCTCCTTCCGTCGCGTGCTGTTGCCACTGGCCGCCCCGGGGCTGATGGCAGCGGCGACCATCGTCTTTACGTTCGCGTGGAGCGAGTTTCTCTTCGCCCTGATCCTGACGGCAACGCCCAACTCGCAAACCTTCCCGGTCGGCGTACAGGGACTGGTGACCCAGTTCGAAATCATCTGGAACGATATGGCCGCGTCCGGCGTCATCGCCATGTCCGTGCCGCTGGTCCTGATGGTGATTGCCCGCAAGTACATGGTGGCCGGACTGACGTTTGGCGTGATCCGGGAAAAGTGACGGTCTCGATCTACCTCAACGGCGCCACCGTGATGACGACGCCGACGCAGCGATCGCTGGAGATCGCCCGTGAGACCGGCTACGCGGGGATCGAAGCGCGGACCGAACGGCTGCTCGAGGACGCAAGCGAGGTGCGCGCCTCGGCTGGGATGGCGCGACCCAAAGAGGTATTCACGCTCAACGGTGTCGCGCTCACGGTTCGAGCCGACGGCCGGATGGACCGCCGGCTGATCGAGGATGACCTGCGGCCCCGTCTGCAGATTTGCCAGGATCTGGGCGCGCCGTACCTGCTCGCGATCCCTCCGCGCGCGCCGGGGCTAGAGACGCGCCGGGCCATTCCGGGAACGCGCGACGCGCTTGAGCTCGCCCGCGATCGCGCCGACCGGCTGGGCATTCGCATCGCGTTCGAGTTCCTCGGCTTTGGCGATTGCCCGATCAACACGCCGGCAATCACCACCGCGACCGTCGATGGCATCGACGGCATCGAGCTCGTCCTGGATTCCTGTCACTGGCACGCCAGCGGCGCTCAGCCGCTCGACGGGTACCCGATCGACCGGCTGGCGCTGGTGCATCTCAACGATGCGCCCGCAAAGCCGCCGAGGGAGATCGAGGATGCCGACCGCGTGTTCCCGGGTGAGGGGGTGATCAAGCTCGAGGTGCTGATGCAGGAACTTCGGACCGGCACGTATACAGGACCTTGGAGCCTCGAGACCTTCAATCCTGGTTACTGGCCGGAGGACCCGGTAGAGATCGCCCGACGCGGCCACGCCGCGATCGATGCCTTACTCGCCCGTCTCAATTAATAGCTGACCGCAACGGCCATCGCCGCAACCATCGGTGCTGGTTCGCTACCGGGAGCGAGGGCACCCGTGGCGGGGCGCCAGCGCGTATGGTGCAGAGACAGGCGCACACCGTAGGGGGCACGCTGCGGGTTCCCGTTCCGCCGCTCGATTGACAGGCAGGGGTGACCGCAGCCGAATTCGGGCTCTGCATCAGTGCGGACTCGTACAGGGTGGATGTTGGCGCGCGAACGCGAGACGACAGCCGCGACAACTGAGGCGGAAGCGGCGCGACGATTGGAGCCGTCGACCTCACGACTCTGGTTACGCCGACGGTTCGCGCTGCGTTACGCGGCACCTCTGGACGAAGGCGATGGCTGGGTCCACTGGTCGGGATTGACAGGGTCCTTGCCCATGTGGTCGCTTCGGGTCGACCCAGAGGACGCGAACCGAAGCTCATGCTCGACCGCGCCGCGGCCCAACGGGCGCTTGTCCCAGCCCCTGGCGCGGGGGCGCGGTTGCCATTGACATCGTGCCAGGAGTGCCCGATATTCCTTCCTGTAGCACCTAGGAAAGGGGCCACAACGTACAGGCGCGCTCCGGCGATCTCAGGGAGGGGTGATCATGCTGGTGCCGTCCAGCGGGGCGCAAGATCGACAATGCCGCACGCACGCTCACGCTTTCTCCGTAAATGCACCTTGTCGTTGGCAAAGGAGAGGAACATGACTGGCAAAGTCACGACTTGGAAGGCGACGTTGAGGCTCAAAGCCCTTGCTGCCGCGTCCGCTGCGGCGGTCGCTGCAGGAGCTTTTGGAATCTCGGCCGGAGCATCGACAAATCATCGCAGCGCTCACGGGATGTCTCCGCAGGTCGTCCTCGACTGGAATGTCAATGCGGTCAAGGCGGTGCTGGGTCCTCCCGCAAAAGGTAACGCCGAGGGTCTGGTCTACACCGCGTATGCGCAAGCGGCGGTCTATGACGCAGTGACGAAGATCGCTGGGCGGTATGTCCCCTACCACAACTTCGACGCGGACACTGCCGGCGCGTCCATCAATGCAGCTGTCGTTGCGGCAGCGTACAACACGCTAGTGCACTATCTTGGTGATCCAGGACTCGCGCTGAAGCAGAAGTACGATGCGTCTCTCGCCTTGCTGCCGGATGCAGGCAAATCGGCCGGCATCGCAGTCGGCAAGGCAGCCGCCGACGATATCATCGCCTTCCGGACGGGGGACGGCCGAAACGCGACCATCACTACACCCTATGGCCAGTGTGTCACTGCATGCCCGGCCGGCTTGTGGACGTTCGCGCCCCCGCCGTCAGCGCAATCGGCGGCGACGCCATGGCTCGGGTTTATGCGCCCGTTTATGCTCACGAGTCCATCGCAATTCCGGCCCGGTCCGCCGCCGTCGTTATCGAGTGACGCCTACGCAGACGAATTCAATGAGGTGAAAGCTGTTGGCGCATTGAATAGCACGGTCCGCACCCCTGAGCAGACCGCGGTCGCCTATTTCTGGATAGCGAATGTGTACAACCAGTACAACAAAGCGTTCCGGGATTTGATCACCGCCCATCACATGGACCTCGTCGACGCCGCCCGGGCTCTGGCAATGGCCAATCTGGTGGGAGCCGACTCAGCAATCGCTTGCTGGGACTCGAAGTACTTCTATCAGTTCTGGCGGCCGACCATGGCAATCCGAAATGCCGACATCGATGGGAATCCGGAGACGATAGCCGATCCGACCTGGACGCCGCTCCTCACGACGCCAAACCACCCCGACTATCTGTCAGGGCACGGCTGCGTGACGGGTGCCGAAGCTGAGGTGTTTGCTGCGGTGCTGAGCACAAAACGGATCAGCGTCGACATTCCCGGGGCGGAAAACGGGTTGAATACTCTGACAACCTCGCGGCACTATGCGACTGTAAAGCAGCTACTGCAGGAGATTGTCAACGCTCGGGTCTGGGTCGGCTTTCACTTCCGGGGCTCCGTCGAGGCAGGGGTGACCCTCGGCCAGCAAGTGTCGCACTGGACGCTTGCGCGCTTCTTCCGGCCGATCGGCGATGAGAACGACGACCAGGGCGACCGTGGTGACAGCGGCGGCGACA
>DASWBA010000078.1:0-14490 GCA_036390825.1 Candidatus Dormiibacterota bacterium | reverse complement strand
AATCGCTCGCTGTCGATCGGGCCGAAAGGCTCTTCGGCGCCGAGTACGTGAACGTCCAGCCTCACTCCGGATCGCAGGCCAATGCCGCCGTCTACATGGCCGTGTGCGAGCCTGGCGACCGGGTCATGGGCATGGACCTTTCAGCGGGCGGCCACCTGTCGCATGGCAGCCCGGCCAACTTCAGTGGCAAGTTCTACGAGATCCATTCGTACGGCGTCAGTCGCGATACCGAGCTGATCGACTACGACGCCATGGAAAAGCTCGCCCAGCAGGTGCGGCCGAAAATGATCATCGGCGGGTTCTCGGCCTATTCGCGAGTCGTCGACTGGGCTCGCATGCGCGAGATCGCCGACGCGGTCGGCGCTACGTTCATGGTGGACATGGCGCATGTCGCAGGGCTGGTGGCCGGCGGCGTGTACCCGTCGCCGATCCCCCACGCGCCGATCGTCACAACCACCACGCAGAAGACGCTCCGGGGCGCCTGGGGCGCGATCATCCTGTGCGACAAGGCGCACCAGAAGGCGATCGACTCCGCTGTGTTCCCAGGCATCCAGGGCGGCCCGCTGATGCACGCGATCGCCGCCAAGGCCGTCTGCTTCGGCGAGGCGCTCAAGCCCGACTTCAAGGTGTACGCAAAGCAGGTAGTCGTGAACGCGAAAGCGCTCTCGGTCCGGTTGATGGAGCGCGGGCTGAGGCTGGTGAGCGGCGGCACCGACAACCACTTGATGCTGGTCGACCTGCGCTCGCAGGGGCGCACGGGCAAGCAGGTGCAGGACATCGCCGACACGGTCGGAATCACCCTGAATCGGAACTCGATTCCGTACGACGAGGCATCGAAGTTCAACCCCAGCGGCATTCGCGTCGGCACCCCGCTCGTGACCACGCGCGGCATGCGCGAGGCGGAGATGGTCACTATCGCCGACTGCCTTGCCGACCTGATCGAGCGGATCGACGAGCCCGCGGTTCTCGACTCGGTGCACGAGCGCGCGCTGGAGCTGTGCCGGAAGTTCCCGCTCCCGTACGCGTTCGACTAGGAACCTCTTCTTGAACGACTTCTTCAGCCTCACGTTCCTCGAAGCCCTGCGCGACAAGGTGCTCCCAGGCCTGTGGCCGCTTCTCGTCGCGATGGCCTTCTGCGCGGTGCTGGTGCCCCTGGCGATCCGAATCTCGAGACGGACGGGCATCGTGGCGGTGCCGGGCGGCCGCCACGCACACTCGACACCAACCCCCCTGCTCGGCGGGCTCGCCATGTTCCTGGGCTTTGCGGTAGCGGTGCTGATATTCGTGCCGTCCACCACCACCAGGACGGGGGTGCTGGTCGTTTCCGGCCTGGCCGCCGTGCTCTTGATCGCCGACGACCGGTGGTCGGTCAGCCCGGGCATCAAGTTCGCGTTCCAGCTGCTGGTCGCCCTGGTGGCGGTGGTGGTGTTCGGCTTCGTGATCACTTATTTCGGATTGCCGGGATCAGGGGGCTACGGCAGCACCAGGGTCGTGGATCTCGGCTGGTTCGCCGTCCCGGTCAGCCTGTTCTGGCTGTTGGGGATGCAGAACACCGTCAACTTCCTCGACGGCGTGGATGGCCTGGCCGCGGGCGTCGTGTTCATCGTCGCCCTGACCTTGCTGATCGCGGCCGCCGGCAAGGACCAGATCGAGGTCGTCCAGCTTGCGGGCGCCCTCGCCGGTGCATGTGCGGGCTTCCTGCTCTTCAACTTCTACCCCGCCCGCATCTTCATGGGCGATTCCGGCTCCCACTTCCTGGGAGCGGCGTTGGCGGTGATATCCATCCTCGGGGTGGCGAAGGTGGCCGTGGCGTTCGCGCTTGCGGTCCCGATCCTGGCGCTGGCGCTGCCCATCGCGGACACGGCCTGGGCGATCATCCGGCGAAGGTGGGTGCGCATGTCAGTGGCAAGCCCGGACCTGGAGCATCTGCATCACCGTCTCCAGGCGTTCGGGCTCAACCCCAGGCAGACGTGCTACGTCTTCTACGCCGCCACCGCGCTGCTCGGGTCGATCGGCCTGATGTTTTTCGGACACCGCCGGATCATCGGCGCGGTCGTGGTGGCCGGGTTCGTCCTGGCGTCGACCTTGGCGGCAGACCGGCTCCAGAAGTCCGGAGTCCGCATCCCCGCGCCCTTCCTGCGCCGCCTTCTGGCCGAACCGAGCAGACGGTAGGATTAGCGCGGGCATGGCGCGCCCCTCGAGCACCGGCCCGACCGGGGGAGACCTGGCCGGAATCGGGATGTATTTTGCAGCCGCGGTCCTGCTCCCGCTGTTGGCCGGAGTCGGGCTCGACAGTTGGCTGCATACAGGGCCCGTGTTCGTCCTGGTCGGGTTGTTCGTCGGGCTGGTGTCTGGTGGTGTGGCCATCTGGATGAAGGTGAGGGAGTTCACGAGGTGAGCGTGGAGGCCAGCATGCGCAAGGTGCGCTTCAGCCTCGTTCGGGACACAGTCGTGGCATCAATCGTCCTGGCCGCCGCGATCGGTCTGGTTGCGGCCTTCACCGGTCATCTGGCTGTCGGCGTCGGTCTCGGCGCGGGGGTCCTCATCGGCTCTGGAAACGGCTACCTGGTCGGCGCCTTGCTCGACCGCGGTGCCCCGATCGTTCAGGGAAGCATTCTTCGGCTCGTGTTCTTGAGCGCGCTGGCGCTCGGGGCTGCGTTATTCCTTGGCAGCGCAGCCTGGTCGGTGCTGCTTGGCGTTGGCATCGCTCAGTTCGTCATGGTGGCGGCCGCTGTACGCCGGGGTCTGCGCGCGTGATTTACATGGAAGCGCCTGGCACCCATCCGACCATCGACTTTGGATGTGGCCCTCTCTGCACATTCAACTACGACAGCGTCATATCGAGCGTCATCGCTGTGGTAGTGACGTTGGCGATCGCGTTCTGGCTTCGCTCTCAGCTTCGAGAGGGCGAGCCGACCAAGGCTCAAGCGATCTTCGAATGGGGCTACGACCAGCTCCGCGCCCTGATCAAGTCCAATGTCTCTGAGGACGCTCTTTTCATCATCCCGTTGGCCATGACGCTCTTCCTCTACATCCTGATCGCCAACTGGATCGAGATCTTTCCTCTCGCGTTCTTCCCGTTCTTACATGGGGCGAATGCAGACCTCAACCAGACCCTGGCCATGGCATTAGTCGTCATCGCCGTAGTCCAGTGGTACAGCGTCCGCACTTTGGGATTGCGGGGGTACCTTCGTCGCTTCACAAAACCCTTCGAGCTGCCCGTGCCGGTGCGTATCGTCTTCACGCCGCTGAACATCCTTGAGGAGGCGGTCAAGCCCTTGACCCTCTCGCTGCGGTTGTTCGGCAACATCTTTGCGGGAGCGGTCATGATTGGCTTGATCGCAAGTCTGGCCAACGTTCAGTTTCCGCTGGTGGGCACCATCGGAGGCACTGTTCTCGGCTCTCTCGTCCTGGTCATCTGGAAGGCGTTCGACGTCATCTTCATCGGGTTCATCCAGGCATTCATCTTCATGCTGCTGACGGTCATCTATTTCGGGGCCGCCCGAGAGGGCCTCGAACATGAACATCATTAGGAGGGAACATGACTGACCACGGAATAACCCTTGCTGGAGCGCTCATCGGCTTCGGCCTTGCACTCGGCCTCGGCGCCATCGGCGCCGCCGTCGGTGACGGTCTTGCCGGTAACGCTTTCATCAGCGGCGTCGCCAGGCAGCCTGAAGCGCAAGGCCGGATGATCCCCTGGCTCTTCACGATCGTCGGACTCGTGGAAGCCATGTACTTCATCAACCTTGCCTTCGGGTTCGTATTCATCAGCCAGGTGGCGCCGAAGTAATGCTGTTTCTCGCCGGCACGGCCGGCGTCATCGACATCAACGGAACAGTGATCGTCGAGCTGATCACGTTTCTGGTCATGATGGCCATCCTCGCCCGCTACGTGTATCCCGAGGTCGTCCGGCTGGCGGAGGCGCGGCAGCGCCAGGTCGTGGAGCAGTTGAAGGAGGCCGAGAAAGATCGCGCTGACGCCGAGGCCGCGCTCAAAGAGGCGGAGGCGAAGCTGAACGATGCGCGCAAAACGGCTCAGAGCGTCATCGACGCCGCGAGCAAGTCTGCAGAGCAACTGCGCCAGGACCTCAAGCAGAAGGCGGAGGAGGAAGCCCAACGTATTCGTGAGTCCACGCGCAAGGAGATCGAAGCCGAGCGGCTGAAGGCGATCCAGTCGGTCCGCAACGAGGTGGCGGGCCTGGTCGTGGCGGCGACCGAAAAAGTCATCGGCGAGACGCTCGATGTGGCGAAGCACAAAGACCTGATCGAGAAAGCAATCGAGGAGGTCGCGAGTGGCAACGGCAGCCGCTAAACGGTATGCGCGGGCGGTCTTCGAGCTCGCCTCGGATGAGGGACGGGTCGAGGAGTGGCTCCGCCATCTCACGGCGATCAGCGATCTCATGAGCGCCCCCGCCGTGGCCGCGGTGCTCGAGAATCCGACCATTCCCGCCGCCCGCCGAATGGAGCTGATCGCAGCGCCGAGATACCTGGACCCCGAGGCGACCAACCTGGCTCGGATGCTCGTCGAGTCGGGCCACGTCGATCAGGCCGCCGGCATCCTCGACGAGTTCGAGCAGCTCGCCGACGAAGCCGCCGGCCGCATTCGCGCCATTGTCACCACCGCTGTCGTGCTGTCGACCGACGACCGCCAGCGCCTGGGCAAGCAATTGTCGGAGCGCCTGGGCAAGGAGGTGCGTCTCACGGCGACGGTCGACCGCCGCATCATCGGCGGCCTCAAGCTCCAGTACGGCGATCACCTGGTCGACGCCAGCCTGGCCACACGATTGCAGCAGCTGCGCCGCCGCCTGGCGGACGCCTCGTAGGAGAAGAAGGAAGAGTGGGCATCAGCACCAAAGAGATCTCCGAGGTCATCAAGGCTCGCCTGAAAGACTTCGACGCCAGCCTGGTGGCGACCGACGTGGGCCGGATCGTCGCCACCGGCGACGGCATCGCCCAGGTCTACGGGCTGCAGAACGCCATGGCGGGTGAGCTCCTGGAGTTTCCGCGGGAGACTTACGGGCTGGCGCTCAACCTCGAGGAGGACCAGGTTCGCGCCGTGATCCTGGGCGAGTTCGGGCACCTGCACGAGGGTGACGAGGTGCGCACGACCGGGCGGCTGCTCGAGGTTCCGGTCGGCGAGGAGCTGATCGGCCGCGTGGTTAATCCGCTGGGCGTGCCGATCGACGGCAAGGGCCCGGTCAAGACCACGAAGACGATGCCGCTCGAGAAGATCGCCCCCGGCGTCATCACGCGCCAGCGCGTCGACAGCCCGGTTCAGACCGGGATCAAGGCCATCGACACGATGATCCCGCTCGGCCGCGGCCAGCGCGAGCTGATCATCGGCGACCGTTTCACGGGCAAGACGACCGTCCTCCTGGACACGATCATCAACCAGAAGGGCAAGGACCTCATCTGCGTCTACGTCGCCATCGGTCAGAACGCCGCGTCGATCGCACGCGTGGCCGCGACCCTGGAAGAGAACGGCGCGATGGGATACACGATCATCGTCGCCGCCACGGCATCCGAGCCGGCCTCGCTCAACTTCATCGCCCCCTATGCCGGATGCGCGATGGGCGAGTACTTCATGGACCAGGGCAAGGACGCGCTCTGCTGCTACGACGACCTGACGAAGCAGGCGTGGGCATATCGCCAGGTTTCGGCGACTCTTCGCCGCCCGCCGGGTCGCGAGGCCTACCCTGGCGACGTCTTCTATCTCCACTCGCGCTTGCTCGAGCGCGCGGCGAAGATGAACAAGGCGCATGGTGGCGGCTCGCTCACGGCGCTGCCGGTCATCGAAACCCAGGCCAACGACGTTTCGGCCTTCATCCCGACCAACGTGATCTCGATCACAGACGGCCAGATCTATCTCCAGTCCGACCTGTTCAACGCCGGCCAGCGCCCCGCGCTCAACGTGGGCATCAGCGTTTCGCGCGTCGGTGGCGACGCGCAGACGAAGGCCATGCGCCAGGTCGCCGGCCAGCTCCGCCTCGACCTCGCCCAGTACCGCGAGCTTGCAGCCTTCGCGCAGTTCGCCTCCGACCTCGACACCCAGACTCGCAATCAGCTCGAGCGCGGCGCGCGGCTGACCGAGCTGCTCAAGCAGGACAAGTACCAGCCAGTGCCGCTGGCCGAGCAGGTGGCCGTGATCTATGCGGGTACGCAGGGATATGTCGACAAGGTGCCGACCGCGCAGGTCCGGGAATGGGAGTCCTCGTTCGTGCGCTTCATGAGGAGCGAGCGACCAGGCGTGCTGGAGGCGATCGACAAGCAAAAGGCGCTGGATGACAGCCTGTTCGAGAGGTTGAAGGCAGCGATCTCGACTTTCAATCACCAGTTCGGGGTCGAGGGCTACGGCGACGTGCCCGACCCTGCTCCGAAGGCAGAGGCAAAACAGGAGCCAACACCCGGAGCCAAAGCGGAGCCGAAACCGAAGGCGGCACCCCGGAAAAAGGCCGTCAAGTAGTTGCCCGCATACAGGGACATCGTCCGCCGGATCGACAGCATCAAGAACACGCAGAAGATCACCAAGGCCATGCAGGTGGTCGCCGCGACGAGGTTGCGCCGCGCGCAGGCGGCGGTGCTGGCGACGAGGCCTTACTCCGAGAAGATGCTCGAGGTCCTGCAGACGGCCGGTGAGCGGGCCACCGAGTACAAGCACCCGTTCCTGGTGCGGCGCGAGGGCTCCCGCGCGGTGATGATTCTCGTCACCAGCGACAAGGGGCTGACCGGCGCGCTCAATGTCAACAACATCCGCGCCGCCACGCGCTACATGACCGAGCATTACCCGGAGCAGCAGAAGTACGTGACGCTCGGCCGCAAGGGCCGTGATTTCCTGCTGCGCTTTCGCAGGAATGTGATTGCAGATGCGAGCGGCCTTCCGGACCGGCCGTCCATCGCGGGGATCCTCTCTGGCGTCGCGGTCGCCCTCGAGGAGTACACGAAGGGCGATGTCGATGCCGTCCTCCTGTGCTACGCGAAGTGGGTGTCGACGCTCAAACAGGAGCCCGTCGTCCGCACGCTGATTCCGGCCGAGATCCCGGAGCGCGAGAAGGACGCAGGGCCACGCGCGGACTACATCTACGAGCCTGACCCTGAGTCGGTGCTGGACGCCCTGCTGCCGCGCTACGTAGAGACGCAGGTCTACCAGGCAGTCCTGGAGAACAAGGCCAGCGAGTACTCAGCCAAGATGATCGCAATGCAGAACGCAACCAAGGCCGCAGGCGACTTCATCGAATCCTTGACCCTTTTCGCCAACAAGGTCCGGCAGGCGGGCATCACGACAGAACTGATGGAAATCGTCGGCGGCGCAGAAGCGCTGCGCGCGACGTAGACACATAAAGGAGAGGCATGGCGGAGACCAAGAAGAAGACGCGGGAAGGAATAGTCAGGCAGGTGATCGGAGCTGTGGTCGATGTCGCCTTCCCGGCCGGAGAGCAGCCAGAGCTTTACGAGGCGCTCGAGGTCAAGAAGCAAGACGGCGGCACGGTCGTGCTGGAGGTCGCAAGCGCTATTGGAGACAACGTGGTGAAGTGCATCGCCATGGATTCCACCGACGGCTTCCGCCGCGGCGACAAGGTGATCGCCACAGGCGCGCCGATCTCGGTTCCGGTCGGGGTCGAGACCCTCGGCCGCCTGTTCAACGTCATCGGCGCCCCCATCGACGACGAGCCCGCGCCCGAAGGGACCCTGCGCTGGCCCATCCACCGCGCCGCGCCGCCCGTCTCGGAGCAGCAGGCGAAGGTCGAGATCCTCGAGACCGGAATCAAGGTCATCGACCTCATCTGCACGTTCGCCAAGGGCTCGAAGATCGGGCTGTTCGGTGGCGCCGGCACGGGCAAGACCGTAATCGTCCAGGAGCTCATCCGCAACATCGCGTACCACCACAAGGGCCGTTCCGTGTTCGCCGGCGTGGGGGAGAGGACGCGCGAGGGCAACGACATGTATCGCGAGATGGAGGACGCGGGAGTGCTGCCGCAGACCGCGCTGGTGTTCGGCCAGATGAACGAGCCTCCGGGCGCTCGTGCCCGCGTCGGGCTCACCGGCCTCACGATGGCGGAGTACTTTCGCGATGAGGAGGGGGCGGACGTCCTCCTGTTCGTGGACAACATCTTCCGGTACCTGCTCGCCGGGTCCGAAGTGTCGGCGCTGCTAGGGCGCATGCCATCTGCTGTGGGTTATCAGCCAACCCTGGCCACGGAGATGGGCGAGCTCCAAGAGCGCATCACGTCGACCAGCAAGGGTTCGATCACATCGGTGCAGGCGGTGTACGTGCCGGCGGACGATTACACCGACCCGGCGATTCAAACCGTTTTCGCCCACCTCGGCGCGACCGTGCGACTGGAGCGCTCGCTGGTCGAGATCGGCATCTATCCCGCCATCGACCCGCTCGGGTCCTCGAGCCGTTTCGTGGAGCCCTCGGTGGTCGGGCAGGAGCACTACGACGCCGCCCAGGGCGTCAAGAAAACGATGCAGCGCTACAAGGACCTGCAGGACATCATCGCCATCCTGGGCATGGAGGAGCTGTCGGAGGACGACAAGCTGGCAGTGTCCCGCGCCCGGAAGATCCAGCGATTCCTGTCGCAACCGTTCAGCGTGGCGCAGCGTTTCACAGGTCGTGAGGGCAAGTACGTCAAGGTGAGCGAGACAGTTCAGGGATTCACCGAGATCCTGGAGGGCAAGCACGACGACCTGCCCGAGCAGGCTTTCTACATGGTGGGCACCATCGAAGAGGCTCGCGCGCAGGGTGAAGAGATGAAGAAGGCATCCTCCAACTGAGTTGAAGTACGCACTGCGCGTGGTGAGCGTCGAGCAGAGCCTCTTCGAGGGTGAGGTCGAGTTCATCATCGCCAACGGAGCTGACGGCGAGCTGGGAGTCATGGCACGTCATGCGCCCCTGATGACCGTGCTCAAGCCCGGACCGCTCCGGATTCAAGAGGTGATGGGTGGTGCCGAGGAGTTGCTCTTTGTGGGCGGTGGGTTCCTCGAGGTGCTGCCCGAACGCGTGACGGTGCTCGCGGACGTGGCCGAGCGCGCGGAGGACATCTCGGTCGAGCGGGCCGAGGAGGCGCGCCGGCGCGCACAGGAGAAGCTCGCGGGCACCGTCACCGCCGCCGAGGAGGTCGAGTTCCAGACTGCCCTTGCGATTGCTGAGGCGCGACTCCGGCTGGCGCGCACGCGCAGGCTCTGATGAAATCCGCCGGGCCGGGCGGCGACATCGCCCTCCGCATCACTGGCGGCTCGCAGCTGGCAGGCGACCTTTGCGTGAGCGGCTCCAAGAACGCCGCTCTGCCGGAGATGGCCGCCGCGCTGCTCACGACCGAGCCCCTGCGACTGACCAACGTGCCCAGGGTCTCCGACACCGGCGTGATGGCGCAGATTCTCACGGAGCTGGGCGGCCGCGCAGAGGGTGAAGGTTCTGTAGTCCTGCGGATGGGGAACGCGCGTAGCACCAAGGTGCCCGATGAGCTCGGCCGGCGCATGCGCGCGACGATCGTGCTCCTTGGCGCTCTGCTCGGTAGGTTCGGACAGGCGCGCCTTCCCCGGCCCGGCGGTGACGACATCGGAGCGCGTCGCGTCGAGCAACACATGAGGGGCCTGCGTCAGATGGGCGCCCGCATCGACGAGACCGCGACCGAGATCGTCGCGGAGGCCGATCGCCTGCGCGGAGCCCGCATCGTATTCGACCTGCCGACCGTCACGGGCACCGAGAACATCCTGCTCGCTGCGGTGCTTGCCGAAGGCCGGACCGAGATCTTCAACGCCGCGCGCGAACCTCATGTGCAGGACCTCTGCCGCCTACTTGGCAAGATGGGCGCGCGCATCGAGGGCATCGGTACGGAGCGCCTGGTCGTCGACGGTGTGCGCGAGCTGGGTGGCGCGGAGCACACGGTGATCGCCGACTACCTGGAGGCGGGCACCTATGCCATTGCAGTGGCCGCCGCCGGCGGCGAGCTGCGCATCGAGTGCAGCCGGCCGGAAGACCTCAGCGTGGTGCTTCTGAAGCTGGAGCTCGCAGGTGCGCATGTCTCGACGGGTGATGGATGGTTCCAGGTCGGGCGGCGGCCTCGAACCCGGATCAAGCCGATCGACATGTCGACGTGGACTTTTCCCGGTTTCCCGACCGACCTGCAGGCCCAGTACATGGCGTTGATGACGCAGGCGGACGGCGAAACCGTAATCTCGGAGTACGTGCACGAGAATCGATTCCAGCACGTCACTCAGCTGGCGAAAATGGGGGCGGGCATCAACGTCGAAGGGCGCCTCCATGCGGTGGTGCATGGTCCCTGCCGCCTGCGCGGGACCGAGGTGACGATCCCAGACATCCGCTCTGGCGCGGCGCTGGTGATCGCCGCTCTCTGCGCCGAGGGCCAGAGCCTGCTCCACAACGCCTGGCACGTCGAGCGCGGCTACGAGGACATGGCCGGCAAGCTGGCTTCGGTCGGCGCACAGATCGAGCTGGTCGAGGTCGACTCCGAGCGGAGCAATCCAGGCCATACCTACGAGTAAGCGCCCTCGTTGCTAGGCAAGAAAATCGGCATCGACCTGGGCACCTCGACGGTGCTCATCTACGTCAAAGGTGAGGGGATCGTCGTCAACGAGCCGTCGCTGGTCGCAGTCAACCGCGACGGCACCCGCATCCTCGCCGTCGGCCGGCAGGCGCTCGAGATGGTCGGCCGCGCCCCCGACACGATCCAGGTCGTGCGGCCGATGCGAGAGGGCGTCATCGCCGACTTCGTCGTGACCGAGGGCATGCTCCATCACTTCATAGGCAAGGTGCTTGGCCGCCAGCGCATCTTCAAGCCCGAGATCATGATCTGCGTGCCGTCGGGCGTGACCTCCGTGGAGCGGCGGGCGGTCACCGAGGCTGCCATCTCGGCCGGGGCGCGGCAGGCCTGGCTGATCGATGAACCGCTCGCCGCTGCCATTGGCGCCGGCCTGCCCATCTCCGAGCCTCGAGGCAACGCGATCTGCGACATCGGAGGCGGCACCACCGAGATCGCGGTCATCTCTCTTTCCGGAATGGTGGTCGCCCATTCGATTCGCGTCGGCGGCAACCGGATTGACGATGCCATCGCGGTCCACCTCAAGCGCCGGTACAACCTTTTGATCGGCGAACGCACCGCCGAGGAGGTCAAGATCGCTGTCGGGTCGGCGATCCTGATGAAAGAGCCGCTGCGCACCGAGGTGCGCGGCCGCGACATCGTGTCCGGCCTGCCCCGCAGCCTCGAGGTCAACTCCAACGACGTCGTGGAGGCCATCCAGGAGCCGCTCCGGCTCATCGTCGGCGCGGTGCGCACCGTGCTCGAGGAGACGCCGCCGGAGCTGGCGGCCGACATCTTCGATCGGGGCATCGTGCTGTCGGGCGGCGGGTCGCAGCTGCGAGGGCTCGACCGCTACCTGTCGATGCACACCGGCATACCCGCGGTGATAGCGGACGATCCGCAGACCTCGGTCGTGCGCGGCACCGGCCTGGCCCTGGAGCACTTCGAGGTGCTGAAGCGGAACCAGTCGTACCTCCGCTGACTTGCTGACGGGTCTTCATGTGGCCGTGGACGGGGCGGGGCTCACGCGGCCGTGGGCAGGCGTCGGCGTCTACACGACCCAGATCCTTCGGGCGATGGCCGTGGAGCGCCCCGACTGCCGCTTCACCGTTTACGTTCCGCCGGGCCTGTCCACCGAAGGTTCGCGTTCGACCTCCTACCGCCAGATCCCGGAGATTCCCTTCGTCGGCCGCCACGTGCAGTGGCCGGCCCGGCTGCGTCGTTTGCACCCGGACGTGTTCTTCGGTGCCGTGGGCGCGCTGCCGCTGATGGACGTCGGCTCGCCATCGGTCATCACAGTCCACGATCTGGCTATCTATCGCAACGCAGGCTGGTTCCCTGCTCACCAGCCTCTCAGCACGCGGTGGGTGGTGCCGAGCTCGCTCAGCCGCGCCGACAGGGTGATCGCGGTTTCGAGCAACACGGCGCGGGACGCCGAGGAGCTGTTCGGGGTGCCTCGATCACGGATTGCGGTCGTTCCTCACGGCGTGTCGCCGGGCTTGCGCCCGATGAGCGGCGAGGAGCTCGTGACAGTCCGCGAGCGCTTTCAACTGCCAGAGCGCTTCGTCCTGTTCGTGGGGACCATCGAGCCGAGGAAGAACCTGCTCACGCTCCTGGAAGCCTGGGCGATGATGCGGGACCGGCCCGACCTGGTCATCGTCGGCGGCTGGGGCTGGAACTACGAGCCGATCAGGGAACGCATCAGCCGGCTGGGCGACAAGGTCCACCATCTCGACGCCATCCAGCCCGCCGAACTGCCCGCCATCTACAACCTGGCGCGGGTGCTCGCCCACCCGGCGTGGTACGAGGGCTTCGGGCTGCCGCCACTGGAAGCGATGGCTTGCGGCACGCCGGTCGTGGTGTCAGACAGCTCGAGCCTCCCGGAGGTCGTCGGCGATGCGGGGCTGGTGGTGGCCGCCGGCGACGCCGACGCGTGGCGCAAGGCGCTGGAGAAGGTCCTGGGCGACCAGGACCTGGCCGCCGACCTCAGGCGGCGAGGGATCCTGCGCGCCGCCGAATTCAGCTGGTCGCGGAGCGCCGCGATGACCTGGGGCGTGCTCGACGACGCGGTCAAAGGAGGCTGAGGGATTTACACCAGCTCGCGGATGACCTCCACGACGCCCGCCGCGCACCGGTCCCACGTGAACCCGGCCGCCTGCTTCCGAGCGGCACGCCCCAGCCGAGCCCGCACCTTCCGGTCGCCGACGGCCGTCCACAGCGCGCTCGCGAGCTCGGCTGGATCGTTGGGATCGTCTACGTAGAGCGCAGCCTCGCCGCCCACCTCCGGCAGCGACGATTTTCGCGCGGCCACGACGACCTGGCCGCGCGCCATCGCCTCGAGGACCGGAAGGCCGAAGCCCTCGTACAGACTCGGCACCACCACGGCTCGGGCCCGCCGGTAGAGGAGCTCGAGCGTGGGCTGATCGACATTTCCCAGCACGCGGCATCGCGACGATGCGCGAAGCCGCCTCGAAAGCGCGGCATCACTCTCGGGCCCGGCGACCGCGAGTGTGATGCCGTCCAGGCGCTCGACCGCGGCCAGCGCCGCGCCCTGGTTCTTCCTTGCTTCGATGCGGCCGACCTGGAGCACGAAGGCGCCCTCCAGGCCCAGCTCCGCCAGCCTCCTGGCGGGCGCAACCTCGCTCTGCGCCGGCTCGCCGCCGCCCAGCGGCACCACCCGCACCCGCTCTGGGGCCACGTGATAGAGCTCGAGCAGGTCTTTGCGGGTGGATTCCGACGGGGTGATCAGAAGGGGGCAGCGCAGCGCGGCCCATCGTGTCGTGAGCTGGAGATACGAACGCTGGGCCAGCGAGTAGGCCTCGGGATGCCGCTCGAATGCCAGGTCGTGGACAACCGTCAGGGACTTGCCGGGCCAGCCGAACGGTATGGCGTGTGCCGGCACAAAGAGCAGGTCGGGATGGGCAGGCCCGAGAGCGAGGGGCAGCCGCACCTGCGACCACAGGCGGGCCATTGGCACCACCATCATGTCGACGCCCAACCCGGAGCGGGCTCTGGACGCGAAGAAGAGCCACCGGAGCTCGGGCGCAGCACCGCGCAGGCGGGAGCCCAGCTCGCGGGCGTAGACCTCCGTTCCGGTGGCCACCTCGCGCGTCGCCGGGTTCAGGTCGACGGCAACCGTCTTCATCGATGCTCAAACACTGGAACGCGCACACATACGCGCTTAAGCTAAGGCCCGTGCTCGTGTTGCTGCGTCGGGGGGTGGCTTCGCTTGCTTTCCTGGCCACCTGTTTGCTGGTGCTGCAGGTGAGCGACGCCAACACCGCGCCACCGCCGCGAGTAGTGGTGGACGCCGTCCTCGAGAAACAGGCCGCGCTGGAGATGCCGCCGCGGTCGGACCGCACGTACGTGCAGACCCACACGAGGGTGATCCCGCTCGGACGCACCTCGCTCAGCGTGCCGATCGTGATGTACCACTACATCCGCCCGGCTCCGTCGATCTACGCGGATTACCTCGGCTATCGGCTCACAGTCACCCCTGCCGACTTCACCTCAGAGATGGACTGGTTGGCGACCAACGGATACCACCCGGTCGATTTCAACGATTTGCGCGCCTATTTCGCGGGCGTCATGCCCCTGCCGGCCAAGCCGGTCGTGCTCACCTTTGACGACGGCTATGACGACCTCTACACGACCGCCTATCCGATTCTCCAGGCACACAGGTTCAAAGCGGTTGCCTACATCGTCACCAGCTTTGTAGGGCAATCGAGATACGTCACCTCGGCGCAGGTCGTGGAGATGGACCGCCACGGGATCCAGATCGCCTCGCACACCGTGGATCACGCCAACATCGCGAGGGCATCGCGGTCCTCGGCGACCAACCAGCTGGCCAGCTCGAAGTCGTGGCTCGAGAGCCTGACCGGCCATTCAGTGGTGGACTTCGCCTACCCGTCGGGTCAGTTCAGCGCCTCGGCGATCGCCGTCCTCCA
>DASWBA010000077.1:0-31043 GCA_036390825.1 Candidatus Dormiibacterota bacterium | reverse complement strand
GCCGGGCGCCTTCCCAAAGAAAGCCTTGCTGGTCAACAGCGGCGCCGAAGCCGTCGAGAACGCCATCAAGATCGTGCGGCAGGCGACCGGGCGTCCCGCGGTCATCAGCTTTCACAACTCCTTCCACGGACGCACCCTGATGGCGATGACGCTCACCGGAAAGGTGTCGCCCTACCGCCAGAACTTCGGTCCTTATGCGCCGGAGGTCTACCAGGTGCCCTATCCGTATGAGTACCGCCGCCCCGCGGGCATGACCGCGGAGAGCCTGGGCGGCTCGTGCGTGGAAGCGGTGCGGCAGCTGTTCAAGACGACCGTCGGCGCGGACCGCGTCGCCGGCATCCTGGTGGAGCCGGTGCAGGGGGAGGGAGGCTTCGTGGTGCCGCCGCCTGACTTCCTGCCCGCACTTCGCAAGCTGTGTACCGAGTACCAGATTCCGCTGATCGCCGATGAGGTGCAAAGCGGGTTCGGCCGGACCGGAAAAATGTTCGCGGTCGAACACTCGGGGATCGAGCCCGACCTGATCGTGCTGGCGAAGTCGCTCGGTGGAGGGTTGCCGCTGGCGGCGGTCGTCGGTCGCGCCGAGCTGATGGATGCCACCAACCCCGGCGGTCTCGGCGGGACGTTCGGGGGCAACCCGGTCGCCTGCGCCGCAGCCCTGGCGGTCATCGATGTCCTGATCGAGGAGAAGCTGCCGGAGCGCGGAAAGCGGCTCGGCGATCGAGTGCTTGCCCGCATGCGCGGCTGGCAGGATCGTTTTCCCCAGGTCGGCGATGTCCGCGGTCTGGGCGCCATGGTCGCGATGGAGCTGGTCACCGATCGTGGGACGCGTGAACCCGCCGGGACCCTGACCAACGATGTCTTGCGCTACTGCCACGGCCACGGGCTGGCGCTATTGAAGGCCGGCCTTTACGACAATGTGATCCGCTTGTTGTTCCCACTCGTGATCAGCGAGCAAGAACTCGACCGCGGACTCGGCATCCTGGAAGAGGCGCTGGTTTCAGTCGCCGCCTAACCCGTAACCTCCCGCTGACCGTGACGTTGATCTGCTGAGCGCTCGATCAATTCAAGAGGGTGTGAGGGATAAATGAAACGACCCGCGTTTTCGATCGCGCTTGCTCTGGGTGCCACCCTGGTGATGAGCGTTACGGCGGCCGCCAGCAGCACCTATACCGACTCGATCCACGGCACGGAGCTGCCGAATGCGACCCAAACCGAGGGAAAGTTCGTTGGCGAGGCGACGGGCAGTCTCGCCGGCGCCTGGTACATCGACGTCACGCACCAGGTCTTATCGAATAACACGACGCCTGTTGCCATTACCGGCGGACACTTCCGCCTCAACACCATCATCAATTACTCCCCTGAGGAGATTCTTGGTTCATTCACACCGTGGCATGGGTCCGTCAAGCAACTCGACGGCTTCAGCGGATGTACCAACCAGCACTACCAGGTCCACGGCGAGTTGAGTAACGTCGGCGTCGACGGGGGGACCGGCTCGGGAACCTTCGATGCGACGCTCACCCACTATCGGGCCAACATCTGGTGGGTGGGTTGCGTGGTCTACAGCGCGTCCGTTAGCGGCGGCGTCTCGCTGACGTTCTAAAGCATCCGGCATCATACGGGCGGCGGGTTCGCGACCGCCGCCTGTACACTTCCAGACCTTATGGCCAGCACGCGCACAGGCATCGTGATTCGGCCGGTTGAGCCCGCGGACCTGGTGCCATGGCTGGGCCTGGTCAACCAGGCCCGCTACTGGCAGGACGACGTCGAAGCCTTGCGCTTCGACGACTCGTTGCGGCCGCCAGACGAACCGATCCTGCGGCTCGGCGCGTGGACGGCGGATGGGGCGCTCGCCGGGGTGGCCGAGGCGGCCTTGAGCGAAGACGGTTCGAGATATCAGGATCGCGCCGCGGGGCTGGTGGGCGTCGCTCCCGCGCATCGACGCCACGGCCTTGGCGCCCGCCTGGCGGACGAGGTCGAGCGTTTTGCTGCGTCGAATCGCGCCCGATGGGTGGAGGCCGAGGTTCGGGAAGGCAACCTCCCCGTCGCCTTGTCGTTCATCGGTCCGCGCGGGTATGTCGAGTTGGAACGATACCGGACCTCGGTCCAGACGCCGGCGACGGTCGACCTGAGCCGGCTGACGGCGCTGCGGAGCCGGCTCGAAGGTGAGGGGATCGAACTCGTCGCCTTCCCGGCCATCGATTCGCCCCGCGCGCGCGATGAGCTCTATCGCGCCACGGTCCAGATCTGGCGTGACATGCCGCACGAGCCTCATGTCGATTGGGAGGACCCCTCGCCGGAGACATTTAGCCGCAGCATCTTCGAGCGGCCCTCGGTGCTGCTCGACGGCTTCTTCGTCGCTCGGGATGGTGAACGGATCGTCGGACTGTCATATCTCGCGCGCCGTCCCGACGGGGATGCCGAGGTGGGCGACACCGGTGTTCTGCGCGACCATCGGCGGCGCGGAATCGCCCGTGCCCTGAAGATGATGGTGACGCGCTATGCCACCGAGCATCGGATTACGCGCGTGCATACCGACAATCGAACCGACAATGCCGGCATGCTCGCCATCAACCGGGAGCTCGGCTTCGTTCCCGGCGAGCAAATCGTGATCTTCGAGAAGACGCTGTCGTGGTGAGCGAATTGCTTCGACTCCCGGCTCGGGGGAGCGTGGCGTACCGGCAGCTGGTGAGCCGCCGCCCGGTGACCGCTGAAATCCAGGATCAGGTCAGCGGCATCCTGGGCGCCGTTCGGGACGGTGGGGACCGGGCGCTCCTCGACTTGACCGAGCGCTACGACGGCGTCCGGCTGACGACCAGCCGGGTCAACGATGCGGCCTCGCGGCTGGCGCTCGATGGCCTCGACGATGGGGTACGTGAGGCGCTGGGCGAAACCATCCGTCGCGTTGAGCTGGTTCATCGGGCTCAGCAATTTCACGAAGAATCGGTTGCGGTGGTGCCGGGCGTCCAGGTGTGGCGCGAATGGCGTCCGTTCAACCGCGTCGGCCTCTACGTGCCCGGCGGTCGAACCGTGTATCCATCGACGGTCGCGATGATGGCGGTGCCGGCGCGGATTGCCGGCTGCCAGGAGATCGTGCTCTGCTCGCCGCCGCAGCGCGACGGCCAGGTCGCGCCCGCCATCCTCGCCACCGCCGCGCTCGCCGGCGTGACCGAGGTCCATGCCATGGGCGGCGCCCAGGCGATCGCGGCGCTCGCCTACGGCACCGAGAGCATCCGCCGGGTCGACAAGATTGTCGGACCGGGCAATGCCTATGTCACGGCGGCCAAGCTGCAGGTCGTGGGCGAGGTCGCGATCGATATGCCGGCCGGACCCTCGGAAGTCGTCGTCGTCAGTGACGGTTCCGCCAACCCGCTGTGGCTGGCCGCCGATCTTCGCGCGCAGGCCGAGCACTCGCCGGATGCGATTGCGATGCTGGTCACGACCTCAGCGGCAGATGCCGCCGTGCTCGAGGATATTCCGCCGGAGCAGATCCGAGGCTTTCAGTGCGAGACCATCGCCGAGGCGATCGTGTTCGCCAATGATTTCGCCCCTGAGCATCTGACCCTGGCCTGCCGCGATGCGCGACGCTGGCTCCCGCTGGTGCGGGCGGCGGGCTCGGTCTTCGTCGGACCGTACGCGCCCCCGGCGGCCGGGGATTATGCGACCGGCGCCAATCACGTGCTCCCGACCGGCGGCGCAGCCCGAAGCTTCGGCGCGCTCGGTGTGAGCGACTTCGGGCGGGCGATCCAGGTGCAGGCGATCGACGCGGACGGCATCGAGGCCGTCGCCGCGGTCACCGATGTGCTGGCGCGGCTCGAAGCGCTCCCGTGGCACGCGCGCTCGGTACGGCTGCGATCTGAGACCTGAGGCCAAACGCCGGCAGCGGCGATAATGTCTCGGGCATGAGCGCGGTAACGCAAGCCGGAGATTCCAGTCTCGCCACCCAGTCGCAGGGGTTTGCGATCGTCGTCGACGGACTGCGAAAGCGGTACGGGAG
The DNA here is from genome assembly GCA_036390825.1 of Candidatus Dormiibacterota bacterium. Lineage (GTDB taxonomy): Bacteria > Chloroflexota > Dormibacteria > CF-121 > CF-121 > CF-13. Next base: position 27,049 of record DASWBA010000077.1, on the reverse strand, counting down.
CCTGGTGGCGGTGGACGGCATCTCGTTCCGGGTCAAAGAACGCGAGATCTTCGGACTGCTCGGTCCCAACGGCGCCGGCAAGACGACCACGGTCGAGATCCTCGAAGGTCTGCGTGGAGCGGACGAGGGCCAGGCCATCGTCGCCGGCATCGACGTCCGTAAGGATCCGGACAAGGTCAAGAACTTGATTGGGGTCCAATTGCAATCGTCTGCGTTCTTCGACGGCCTGAGCCTGCTCGAGTTACTCGATATGTTCGGGGCCCTATACCACCGCTCGGTCGATGCCATGGCGATCCTCAAGAAGGTGGACCTTACCGAGAAGGCGCATTCGACCGTGACCAAGCTGTCAGGCGGGCAGAAGCAGCGCTTCAGCATCGCGACGGCCCTCGTCAACGAGCCGCAGATCCTGTTCCTCGACGAGCCCACCACCGGTCTCGACCCGCAAGCACGGCGCAACCTGTGGGAGCTGGCGGAATCGATTCGATCCGAAGGACGGACTATCGTGCTGACCACGCACTACATGGATGAAGCCGAAACCCTCTGCGACCGGGTTGCGATCATGGACCACGGAAAGATCCTGGCGATGGAGCCTCCCGACACGCTGATCCAGGCGCTGCTCGATAAGGGGTTTCACAAGGATCGGGTCGAGCGGTCGGCCAACCTCGAGGATGTGTTCCTCGACATGACCGGGCACGGGCTGCGCGAAAGCTGACATGAGACGCAGTCCCTTCCTCATGCTCACCTGGTCGTCACTGAAGGCGTACTTCCGCAACCGCGGTGCGATCTTTTTCAGCCTGCTCGTGCCCTTGATGATCATGGGGATCTTCGGCCTGATCAACTTCGGGAGCAGCACCCCTAGCGTCAACATCGGCGTCGTCGACCAGGCGCACAACCAGGTGAGCAGCACGATCATCACCAGCCTCAAAAGCATCAAGGCGGTGAAGCTGCATACCGGCAGCTTGGATAGCGAGAAGCATGAGCTGCAACAGGGGAACCGGGATCTGGTGGCGGTGCTGCCCGCATCCGCCGGCCAGGGCTCGACCGCGATCACCGCCTATTACAACCAGGGCAATCCGCAGAACTCGCAGGTCGCGATCGCGATCATGAACCAGTTCGTCGATCGCGCCTCGTTTGCGTTCGCGGGTATTACGCCGGCCCTGACGCTGGATTCCAGGCCGGTGCAGAGTCGCAACCTGACCTACGTCGACTTCCTGGTGCCGGGGATGATCGCGCTATCGATCATGCAAACCGGTCTGTTCGGCGTCGTCTTTACCTTCGTCCAGTGGAAGCAGCGCGGTATTCTCCGGCGCCTGATGGCGACCCCGATGCTGGTTCGCGACTTCTTTTTCTCACAGCTGGTTACAAGGCTCACGACGGTGGCGCTGCAAATCGGCGTACTGCTGGCGGTGGGATATTTTCTGCTGCATTTTCATTTCGCCGGCAACGTGCTCTACCTGCTGATCGTCGGCATCATCGGGGGCGGCATCTTCCTCGCCATGGGGCTGGCCATCTCCGGCGCCTCCAAGAGCGAGGAGACGGCTGCGCCAATTGCCAACCTCGTTTCTCTGCCGCTGATGTTTCTCTCCGGCATCTTCTTCTCGCGTTCCAACATGCCCGAATGGTTGCAGACCGTCACCCAGTATTCGCCCCTGACGTATGTTTCGGACGCGCTGCGCAGTATCAGTGTCGACGGCGCCTCCCTCTGGGCGGTCCGCGGCGACCTGCTCGGCATCTTCGTATGGCTCGCGATCGCGGTCGTGCTCGCGACCCGGCTTTTCAAGTGGGAGGTGGTCTGATGGCGGTCGAGCTCAGCCCGAAGATGCAGGCCTTCACCCAGGAGGTCTTTCCGGCGATCATCGGGACCAATCGCAAGAACGGCAGCGTCGAGATCGTGCCGGTGTGGTTCGAGCAAAAGGATGGATCGTTCTGGATTAACGGCGGAACCAATCGCGGCTGGTTCAAGCACCTCCAGCGCGACCCCCGCATCACGCTGCTGCTGATCGACCCGAAGGAAATGTTTCGCTGGGCGCAGGTCGAGGGGCGGATGGTCAATTGGGCCGAAGATGCGGGTGGCGACCACATCAATCACCTCTCCCATCGCTACCTGAAGAAGGATTACCAGGGCCCGCGCACCGGCCGGATCACGATCCAGATTGAGCCCCTGCGCGTGACCGGAGCGATCGATGGCCGAAGGTAAAACCGCGTCGGCGCCGCTCCGCCCGGCGGTACAAAAGCTGGCCGCGCTGCCGATCCCCATCACGGTTGCGACGAAGCGCGCGGACGGGTTCGTGCAGCTGAATCCGGTCTGGTTCGAGCTCAAAGACGGCTTCATCTGGCTGAACAGCAATACCAGCCGAACCTGGCCGAAGAATCTCCAGCGAGACCAAGACGTCACCTTGCTTCTCGTCGATCCGAAGGTGCCGGACCGCTACGCCCAAATCCGCGGCCGCCTGGTCAGCCTGATCCCGGACCCGAAGCACGAGTTCATCGACCACCTGGCGGAGCGCTACACGGGCAAGCCGTTCCGTGACCTGGAACCGGACGAGCACCGCGTCACGCTCAAGATTCAGCCGGTCCGGGTAACCGGTGCAATGATCTAGGAACGTTCCCTGATCGCCGACCAGATTCGATAGGGCGACAGCGGCATCTCGAGCTGATGGATCCCGAGCGGGCGCAGCGCGTCCATCACCGCGTTCGCCACCGCCGGGGTTGACCCGGTCGTCCCGCCTTCCCCGACGCCTTTGACGCCCATCGGGTTGTTGGGGCTGGGGGTCACGGTTCGGTCGGTTTCGAACATCGGCAGGTCGGCGGCGGTAGGGAGGAGGTAGGTGGTGAGGTTGCCGGTCAGCAGCTGGCCATCCTGGTCGTAGACCACGCCTTCGTAGAGGGCCTGGCCGAGGCCCTGCGCGATGGCGCCGTGCACCTGGCCGTCGACGATCTTCGGATTGATGACCGGGCCGCAGTCGTCGACGGCGACGTAGCGGAGGACGGTGACGGCGCCGGTCTCGCGGTCGACCTCGACCTGGGCGAGGTGCGCACCAAAGGGGAAGACCTCGGCGGGTGCGGCGAATTCCTTCTGGGCTGAAAGCTCCTCCTGACGCCCTGCCTCGATCGCCCAGAGCGCGAGTTGTTCGAGCGTCATCGCGCGAGCCGGCACACCGCGCACCTGCAGCCGGCCGGCCTCGAGGACCACGTCGGCGGGCGCGGCCTCGAACGCCGCGGCGGCCAGCGAGCGCAGCTGCGTGGTCAGGGCGGTCACGGTCTCGTGAACCGCCGAGCCCGATACCGCGGCGCTCCGACTGCCGAAGGTGCCGACGGCGTAGGCGGGGAGGTCGCTGTCGCCGTAGACAACGGTGATCCGATCGAGCGAGACGCCGAACTGGTCGGCCGCGATTTGGGCCCAGGTGGTTTGATGGCCCTGGCCGTGCGGGGTCGAGCCGGTGACGACCGTGATCGTCCCATCGGACTCGAGGCGCGCCGTGGCCTGATCGGCGTCGGTTCCGGCGGCAATCTCGACGTAGGTCGCGATGCCGATCCCGTGCAGCTTACCGTCGGCACGCGCCCGGCGCTGCGCCTCGCGCAGTTGCTGGTAACCGGCCACCTCGACCAGGCGGCGCAAAGTCCGCCCGTAATCGCCGCTGTCATAAGTCAGTTTTCCCGCGTTCGTGTACGGAAACTCAACAGGGCCGACGAAGTTGTGCAGGCGCAGCTCGACGGGGTCGATGGCCAGCTCCCCGGCGAGCCGGTCCATCATCCGCTCGATCAAAAACGCCGCCTCCGGACGGCCGGCGCCGCGATACGGGCCGGTCGGCGCCGTGTTGGTGTAGACACCCAGCACCGAGCTCTGTGACGCCGGGATGCGGTAGCACCCCGTCTGCAGATCGGGCGTGATCAAGGGTATGAACGCGCTGTAGACCTCGAGATGACCACCCATATCAGCGAGGATGCGCGAGCGGACCGCGAGGACGGTCCCGTCCCGCTGCGCGGCGAGCTCCACCTCTTGCAGCTGACCGCGCCCGTGCCAGGTGACGGCGCAGTTCTCCCAGCGCTCCTCGATCCACTTGACCGGTCGGCCCAGGCGCCGGGCTGCCTCTGCCACGGCAATCTCCTCGGCCATGCATCCACCCTTACTGCCAAAGCCGCCCCCGACGTCCTCGACGATGACGTGAACGTCCTCCGCCGCGAGCCCGAGGTTGTCGGCGACCGACTCGCGCACACCATAGGTGGATTGGGATGAAACCCGCAATGTCAGGCGGCCGCCCTCCATCCAGGCGAGGGCGCCGCGCGGCTCGAGGGGCGCCGGGATCAGTCGTTGGTTGTTAAGGCGTTCCCGGATGACGATCCCGGCCTGGTCGAAGGAGCGTTTCACCGCGCCACGCTTTAGGTCTTTGCGGAAGGCGAGGTTGCTGCCAAGCTCCGGGTAGAGGAGAGGCGCGTCGTCTTGCAGCGCGTGCTCCATGTCGGTGACCACCGGCAGCGGTTCGAGGTCCAGCTCGATCAGCTCGAGGGCGTCGCGGGCCTCGGTCAGCGATTCCGCCACCAGCAACGCGACCGCCTCGCCGGCGTGTCGGACGCGGCCGCTCGCCAGCACGCCACGCTCCGGGCGCGCCATCCCGTCGACCCCCTCTTCGATCTGCAGCGGCTTCAGGTTCTTAAGGTCCGCGGCCGACCAGGCCGCCACCACGCCCCTGGCCTGCCGCGCCGCCCCAAGGTCGATGCGGGCGATCGTGGCGTGGGCGAGATGACTGCGAAGAAACACCAGGTGAAGGCAGCCCGCAGGCCGCAGGTCGTCGACGTAACGCCCGGCGCCGCGAATCAGGTGTGGATCTTCGACGCGGCGGATCGACGAGCCGAACACCGGCGTAGTCACAGCGAATGAAGTGTAGCCATGCACGAGCCAGCCTGGCCTTGTCTAACCTTTCCAGGATCTTTACAATGGCCGTCAGCGCTGGATCGCATTACAGCTGTCTGGAGGGAAGCGTGATAAGACAACGCCTCTTCGCCCTTGCCGTGCTGCCGACCGCCTTCGCGATCGGTCTCGTCCTACCGGGTGCCGCCGGCCTGGCCGCGTCGCCAACGGGGCCCTCGGTTTCGGGGAACAGCCTCGTCGATCTTGACCACAACCTGACCTTCTCGAGCAACAAGCAAAACGAGACCTCCATCACCCGGGATCCCGTCACCGGCGTCCTGGTGGCCGGTGCCAACGATGAGATTCGAGAGGGGCCTTGCCCCGGGACGACCGTGCCCGGCGCCAGCCCCTGCCCCTTCCAGAGGGGCGTCGGCGTCTCCGGCTACTACCGCTCGACCGACGGACAGCACTGGACCGGGGGGATCCTGCCCGGCACCCCCGGCCGCGCTTCCGGCGGCGATCCAAGCCTCGACAACGGACCGCGACAGTGCCCCGACGGCACCTTCAGCTATCGGTGCGGGACCGTTATCTATTACGCCAGCCTCGAGGATCCGGTGAATCTCGATCTGCATTTCAGCGAGGCGACCGGCGTCGCTCGATCCTTCGACGATGGGACGACCTGGGAGACGCCCGTCGAGGTGTCGTCGGTGTCAAAGGCCAATTTCGACGACCACGAGTGGCTGGCGGTCGACAACAAGAACCCGAACAGCCCGTTCTACGGGCGCGTCTACGTCTTCTGGGCCGTCTTCTGCGCCAACTGCGCCGGCAACGGCAGCGTCAAGCTCTACGTCGCGCACTCCGGTGACGGCGGTGTCAGCTGGTCGAGCCCGGTGCAGGTGAGCGGCGCCAATAACAATGCTGGGCAGGGCTTCCGCGAGACCGGGCAGATGGCGGTTGCGTCCAATGGGACCGTCGAGGTCTTCTGGTCCGAGAGCGAGGACAGCACGCACACACCGACTATTCAGGTGGTCGCCACCTCCACCGACGGCGGCCAGAGCTTCACCGCGCCGATCACCATCTCGTCGGTGGTCGACTATCCGCTGACCGGGACGCCGTTTGACGTGGTCGATCTCTTCAACCGGGTGCCCGGCATGAGCGCGCGGGTCGATTGCTTCCCGCATCCGGCCGCCGATCCCAGCAGTACGAAGGTCTACGTCGTTTGGTGTGATTTCGCCGGCGGCAACGGCACCGGTGACGTCAAGGCGGCGGTATCCAGCGACGGGATCCACTGGACGAACCTGGGCATCATCGCCCGCGTCGCGGGTCGTAATGCCTTCTTCCCGGCGGTCGCGGTGGCACCCGACGGGACCTTGAGCGTCGCCTTCAATGCCTTGACGGCACCGCCGGACAGCAACCTCTGGCAGACGGGCGTCCAGGTCTATGACACTTACTACGTCCAATCACGAACCGGTGGGACTTCCTTCACGGCCCCGCTCCGAGTGAGCACACGGTCTTCGAACCCCGAAGCGTCCGGTTACAACAACCTCCAGGAGCAGTTCATCGGCGACTACATGGGCATCGTCGATGGGCCAGCGCAGGCCACCGTCATCTGGACCGATGCCCGCAATGCCGCGCTCTGCGACGCCGTGTCGGCGTATCGGAGCGCGGTCTACGCCGGCACGAGCGCCGTGGCGCCCAATCCGGACGTCGCCTGCTCCACGGACTTCGGCAACACCGACACCTACGTGGCGAGCGTCAGTTACTAGATGAGTTGATCGCCCGACGGGCCGGCTCGTGCCGGCCCGTCGGATTGCTTGCCAATCAGCTGGCCAGGTAGCGGGCGACCGCCGCCGTCACGATGCGCGCGGCGCGGACGACCTCGTCAACCGCGATCCACTCGTCGGTTGAATGTGCCTGCTTGATATCACCCGGGCCATAGAGGATCGCCGGCGTTTCCGCTTCGTGGACCAGGAGGCGCATATCGGAGCCGTAGGGCGCGCCGTCCGGCTCGGGCTCGACACCGAACTCTTCGGCGTGCGCCGCCCGGAGCGCCATGAATGCCGGAAGCGCTGCGTCCACCTCGACCGCATCGAACTGACCGCCGGTCCACTCGACCTGCGGCGGATGATCCACAAGCCAGGCGTCGCGCTGCGCGACATCCGAAATCGCTGCCGCAAATTGGCGGCGCACCTCGGCGGAGGCCATGCCGACGGGAACCCCGACCCGCCCGTCGCACTCCAATTCGTCCGGGACGGTCGAGGACCACGAGCCGGCCCGCATCCGTCCGATGCTCAAGGGATAGGCGATCGGGTAGCGCCTGAACAGCCGATGCGGCGCCTGATTGAGCGAGCGCTCCAACTGCCGGAGCCTCGCTTCGACCAGCTCGAATTTGTCGATGGCGCTGACGCCTTCGTAGCGCACCGAGGCGTGCGCCGACTGCCCGCGGATACGAAGCCGGAAGGACAACGCCCCGGCCTGCGCCGGAATGATGCGAAGCCGCGTGGGTTCCAGGACGTACGCGGCATCCGCCCGATAGCCTCGCTGCGCCATGGCGAAGGTGCCGATCCCACCATCCTCCTCACCCACGACGCTTTGCAGGATCAGGCGGCCACGCAAGGGAAGGCCGCTCTTTTTCAAGGCTGCTGCGGCACTGATACCGACCGCCAGCCCCGCCTTCATGTCACAGGCGCCGCGGCCGTAGAGGCGACCGGCCTGGATGTGCGCCGACCACGGCGACGCATGCCAGGCCTGCCGGTCGCCGGGCGGCACCACGTCGACGTGTCCGTTGAGGATGAGCGAGCGCTCGCCCTTCTGCCCCAGAGTGCCTGCGACCAGCACCGCCTCGGTGCGCTCCACTTCCATGCCCGGAAATCGCGGATGCGCTTTCAGCCGATCGACATCGGCCTCGAAACGGTCGACCGTAAGGCCCGCCTCCTCGAGCATCAGGGCGACGAGATCCTGCGCCGCGCGCTCGTTGCCCGTGATCGATGGGACGCGCACCAGGTCCTGCGCCAGCCGGATGCAGCCATCAGTGTCGAGCGACTGCAGCGCCCTTGACTCTGCGCGCTCCCCAATCACGCGCTGAGTGTAGTCGCGTCAGGCGGCCAGGTTGAGGGCGCCGTCGCAGTCGGGGTAGCGGACGCAACTCAGGAACACGCCGTATTTGCCGTGCTTTGGCTCGATCGACGCCCGGCACTTCGGGCAGTGCCCAAACATGACGAGGAGATCCGCGCCGTCAACCAACTCGAGTTGGGGGATTTTCTCGGCAAATTCAGTCGCCTCTGGTGTGAAGACCCCGGATGTCACGAAGAAGCCTTTCATCAATCTGCCGGCGGTGATCACGCCCGCGAACTCACGAACATCGCGCGCTTCAACGTATCCGCCCGGAAACCGCCGATGCTTACACTGGACGACCGCCCGTTGTTTTCCCTTGCGCAAGAAGAGATCGGTCCCACCGTCGGGCCCACGCTGGCCCACGAGTTCCACTGACCATCCCTTCGCCGCGAAGCCGGCCGCGACGAGCCGCTCGAACTCGCGCCAGGGCAACGACCGGATGGTATCGAGCGACCGGTTTGAATCGAGCAGTCGCCACCAACCCGATCGTTTCATGTGCACGGCGACCGCCACCACGGCAACGACGTATCCCGGGACGAAGGCGAACAAGGGAACCGTGATGGCCGACCACTCCCAGCGCACGAGTGAGTCGGTGCTGCCCCAGACCCGAAGGAGGATCAGCTGGATCGCCAGGTCGACGATCAGGAAGACGCCAATCGGCATCGCGATCGCGACCACCAACGGAACTCGGGAAACGAACCGATCGAGCCAGGTGAAGACGCCCATGTCCGCCTAAACGCCCGCACCGCCGAGAAGTTGCGGCGAGGTTCAGGGCAGGAACTGCTGGTGGCCGAGGAAAACCAGGTCTGGCGGGATGTTCAGCACGCCGGCCAGACCATAAACGAAGTTCCAGAACGTGGCGCTCACCGGTCCGCCCTGCCAGAGCAGAAAAAAGAGCACAAGGAGTGGCAGCATGCCCAGGCGGTTGGCAAGGATTCGTAGCTCGATCGAAAGCCAGGGCGCGATGATCCCGAAGCCGTCGAACGGTGGAATCGGGATCAGGTTCAAGACCACGGCGCTGAGCTCCACGAAGACGAGGAAGGCGAGGGCGGCCCAGAACTGTTCGTTGCCGAATGGCACGGCGCCCTGGAACACGAGGAAGGGCCAGCCGATCAGGATGGCGAAGAGCAGGTTGGAGACCGGGCCAGCCGCCGAGGCCAGGCTCCGCCACTGATTGCTGCGTATGGCCTGCTCGTTGAGGTAAACCGCACCTCCCGGGATTCCAATACCGCCGAGCAGGAGAAACACCACGGGCAGGCCGATGCTCAGCAGCGGATGGAGGTACTTCAGCGGGTTCAGCGAGAGATACCCGGCGGCGGCCACGGATCGGTCACCCCCGAGATAGGCGACGAATGCGTGGCCGAACTCGTGGATGCAGAGCGAGGTCACCCAGCCGCCGAGGACGAACAAGAGAGTGAGCGGCAAGGTTAGCCCAGGGGCGATCCCTGACCACAGGCCCAGGCCGCCAAGCAACATGCCGCCAACCGGGATGCCGAAGACCGGGCTGACGCGCACCGCGCCATCGAGCCTGGGGAGCGGCCGCTGCCGGGCATCTTTCGGCGCCGATCCGGGCGCCGTGAGGTACTGCCGGATGGCGTAGATGCTGAGGCCCGCCGCCTCGAGCGGCTGCGCGGTCGTCGTCGAATCCTTGTAGAGAAGTGCGAGCAGCAGATGCATGGCGTCGACCCGGTAGTGACCAATCTGCTCCGCCTCGCGGTGGGCGTTGATCAGCAGGTAGCGGGTGGCCGGACCGATGGGCGCCGGCGCCGCCGGGCGCGCCGGGTCCAGGTCCCGCCAGTCCGCCGTCTTCCGCAGGGATTCCAGGTTGACATTGAGGCCGACCAGCGCCTTGTGCGCCGGGTTGCGTGGCGAGAGGACGATCGCTGCCAGCACGTGCGTGGGCTCGGTACGCGGGGTGCCGCCGGCGGTGGCCAATCGCTGGGCGAGCTCCATGACCTCTCGGGCAGACGCCGTCAAGGGGATGTCGTTGGCGATCTGCTTGAGCGTCCAGCCCTCGGCTGCGTTCGGATCAGGTCTTGACAGTGCCAATCCGCATCCGAAGGCGCCCTTCGATCTGACCCAGGAGCCAGGCGGCAAACTGCTCGTGCGTCGGGTGCTGCTCTTTGACCACCTCGAGAACTTCGTCATGAATGCGGGTGAGCAGGTTCAGGAACTCGCTGTCGTCCATTCCCCACCTCCTGGGCGGCCTGCATGAATCGGCGCGGCCGGCTGGGGAAAATTGTAGACGCCCTCAGCCCATAAAAAAAGCGGCCCCCTTGGCCGCTTTTCCCTCCGCGAGGCGCCCTTTCAGTTGTCGTGATGCTCGGCTGGCGTGACCTCGCTGGTGTGATCGTGAGGGCGGGTCCCACCGTACATTCCGCCCGCGAGCAGGTTGTAGAGAGTACCCACGATCGCCAGCAGCAGCAATAGAAAGATCAGGTTGCCGCCGACATTGGCAACGAGGCCAAGGAGCCAGAGGACGACGAGAACCGCCACGATGGCCCAGATCAGGCGCGCCAAGCTTTCACCTCCGCCAATGGGTAGCTTATATCAATGCTATCATTTATCGTGGGTCGACGATGGAGAGTAGTCAAACCGTCGAATGGCGCTAGCGCTTGCGGAAACCTGGCAATTGCCCGCCTCGGTAGATCCGGGGGGGCTGGTCGACCCGGTCGACTCAGCCCGGGCGGCTGGCCTGCGGTATGGATCCGACCATGGTCCAGGCGTCCGACGGAAACGTGTCGGGAAGGCGTTCACCTACATCGCGGACGGCGTGACCATCCGGGATGGGGAGACGATCCGGCGGATCAAGAGCCTGGCCATCCCGCCGGCGTGGACGGACGTCTGGATCTGCCCCGACCCCCGCGGCCACCTGCAAGCGACCGGGCGAGATGCAGGTGGGCGAAAGCAATATCGCTATCATGCGCGCTGGCGGGAGGTCCGGGACGCGGTCAAGTACGACCACATGCTGGCCTTCGCTGAAGCGCTACCCAGGATCCGAGAGCGGACCGACCAGCACCTCGAGCGTTCCAGCACGTCGAAAGAGAAGGTGCTCGCGACCGTGGTCCGCTTGCTCGAAGAAACCCGCATCCGTGTAGGTAACGAGGAGTACCGAAAGGAGAACGGCTCCTATGGATTGACGACGCTCCGCAACCGGCACGTCGATGTGATCGGCTCCGAGGTGCGCTTTGCCTTTCGGGGTAAGAGCGGAAGGCATCATCGAGTGAGCCTTCACGATCGGCGGCTGGCACGGACCATCAAGCGCTTTCTCGAGATCCCCGGCCAGGAGCTGTTCCAGTACATCGATGAAGACGGGGAGCCGAAGGCGATCGAGTCGACCGATGTCAATGACTACCTGAGGGAGATCACTGGCGAGGACTTCACCGCTAAGGATTTCCGCACCTGGGCCGGCACCATCCTCGCGGCCCGATTCCTCCGCGAAACCTTAAGAGAACCGGAGACGCATGGCGCGAAGCAGGACCTGGTGCGGGCAATCGCCCGGGTCGCGGACCAGCTCGGCAACACGCCCGCGGTCTGCAAGAAGGGCTACATCCATCCGGCGGTGATCGACGCGTACGTTGCAGGCCGCCTGGAGCCGATCAAGGAAAGGGACGACGAAGACCCCTACAAGCTCTCCGCTGAGGAACGAAGCCTGCTTGCCCTCCTGACGTAGGCGGCTTGAGAGTTAGCTCGCGCTCAGGACGAGGTAGCCGGAGATCGATAGCAGTACGAAGACGGTGATGATGCCCACCGCCGCCAGGGCGGGAAGGGTCGTTCGCCAGGCCTCGCGCGCGTCCATGACGTTTAATCGTGCAGGCCGAAGTTGAAGCCCTCATGAGCGGGTCATATGAGTTCACTAAGACCTCAGTACCAGTAGTTGGAGCCTTCGGCTGAGCTCGAGCCGGTCGGCGCTGGCTCATCCCGGAGGAGACCTTTGGGTCCGGCGAGCGTCCGGACCGCTTGCTCGACCTGGGTGATGAAGGTGTCGTAGTCCTCGCCGGGTTGCGGGTAGAGCGGATCGCCAAACGTAATGCTCGCCGCGTGCCGGCGTGGGATGCGGCGAAAGCGTGGAAAGACCTCGTAGAGGCCGTCGACGTAGGCGGGGACGATCGGCACGCCAGCGTCGATCGCCAGGATCGCTGCGCCCTTCTTGAAGGTTCCGATGTTGCCCGTGCGCGACAGCGTGCCTTCCGGAAAGATCACGACCGACCAGCGATGGGCGAGATGTTCCTTCAACCGATCGAGGGCTGGTCTGGCGCCACCCGCGCGCGGAATCGGAAAGGTGTTGATCAACAGCTGCGTCAGGATTGCCTCCCACTTTCGCTTGAAGATCGAGTCGGCCGCCGCCACGACAAAGGCACGGAATCGGAAGCGGTTGGGGAGTGCCTGCAGCATCACCACGGCGTCCAGGGCGCTGCTGTGGTTGGAGACGAAGACGGCACCGCCTTTGACGGACTTGACGCGGTAGCGGTCGATAACGGTGAGGGGCGAGAAGACGCCCATCAGCGGAAAGATCAGGAAGGTCTGCATCACGGCCCGAATGCCTCGTATCGATCCCCACTGCGTCCAGGTTGGAGCCGTGGCCGGCGGCGGGCTCGTGGTTTCCACTTCTCTCCCCTCCGGCGGCCGCCCCAGCTAAAGTAGCTGCGGGGGTGCCATGCCGGAACACCGCAAGCGTAGCAACCGCAGGTCCACGGCGAAAGGTCCATTGAGACTTCCCTGGGCGATCTGATGGCACGGCCACTTCGCGCCGAGGGCGTCTCGGCCGAGATCAGCCGCAACCTGGCGCTCGAGCTGGTTCGCGTCACCGAGGCGGGAGCGCTGGCGAGCGCGCGCTGGATGGGTCGCGGCGATAAGAACACCGCCGACGGCGCCGCGGTCGACGCCATGCGGCGCGCGCTGGGCAGGATCCCGATGGATGGCGTGGTCGTCATTGGCGAAGGCGAGAAGGATGAAGCGCCGATGCTCTACATCGGGGAGAAGATCGGCACTGGCGAACCGCCACAGGTCGATGTCGCCGTCGACCCAATCGACGGCACCACCTTGCTCTCGAAGGGATTGCCGAACGCGATCTCGGTGGTGGCGCTGGCCGCCGGGCGCGGCTCGCTCTACGACGCCAAGCACGTCCATTACATGCACAAGATCGCGACCGGGGCCGATGCCGCCGGCTCGCTGAACATCGATGACCCGGTGGCGGTCAACCTGCAGCGAGTCGCCCGGGCGAAGCGGATGCGCGTCAGCAATCTCACCGTCGTCATCCTCGACCGGCCGCGCCATGAGGGGCTGATCAAGGAGGTTCGGGAGACCGGGGCCCGCATCAAGCTGATCAGCGACGGTGACGTCGCCGGCGCCGTGATGACCGCCATCGATGGCACCGGGCTCGACCTCCTGATGGGGATCGGCGGATCGCCCGAAGCGGTGCTCGCCGCCGCCGCGCTGAAGTGCCTGGGGGGCGAGATCCAGTGCAAGCTCTATGCTGGCAGTCCGCAGGAGCGGGAGAAGGCGGAGGCGGCCGGGGCGAAGTTCGACCGCGTGCTCGGCATCGACGACCTCGTCCGTAGCGACGATGTCTTCTTCGCTGCCACTGGCGTGACCGACGGCGAGGTGCTGCAGGGCGTCAAGTACCACATGAACTGGGCCGAGACCGAATCCTTGGTCACGCGCAGCCGATCGGGCACCCTGCGACGGATCTACGCGCGACACCACTGGGGCTACAAGCAACGCGAGTGGCTCGGCCAGCCCGAGGAAGGCTAGCGCCCGAACAGACCCCAGCGATACATGAGATAGGGCCCGAGGCTCAGGAAGCCACAGGTGATGGCAGCGTGAACCAGCACCGGCGTGAGCAGTGACGGCGGCGATGGCTGCAACAGGTAAATCAGGCCCAGGGTCAGCCCTGCCGCCGTGGCCCCGGCCACCGGACGCCAGCCCCAGCGATCGAGAAAGTGATAACCGCCGAAGATCGCGGTGGCCACCAGCAGCGCGAGCACCGGTGCATTCCACCATCGAGCCAGGCCGCCCTGGAGGAAACCGCGAAAGAACCATTCCTCGACGGGGGCGTTGAGGACGAGGTAGTAGGCGCTTTGGAGCAACAGGTCTGGGTCGGTGGGCACGAATAAACGTCCGCTCCGCCGGGAAAGGTAGGCGGCAAAGGCCGCGGCGATCGCAAATGCAACCAGGCTCAGGGGGATCGCCACCAGGAGATCGCGCGCCGGATGGCTGACCACCAACCCGAACGTGCGCAGCGGCGTTGCCGTCAGCCAGGCGACGAGCAGCGGAATGGCCGTCAGCGGCACCAATCGGAACAGCAAGTCGAGGCGCATCCACGACCAGCTGCTGGCGACCGTCGTTCGATGGACGCGCGTCACCGTTACCTCCCCGGCGGGCGGGGGTGTCACCACAAACCCCTCCCCCTCTGGGGGAGGGTCGGGGTGGGGGCCCTCAGCCCGAATGATCGATGACGTACTGGATCGCCTCGCGCTGCGCCGTGATCGGCCGGATCAGGTTCTGCAGCACGGCCTGATGATCGGGGTGGTTGGCATAGGCGGTCAGCCCTTCCTCATCCGTAAAGTCCGCCACCAGCGCGAAGTCGGCGTTGCCGTCCTGGACGCCGAGGTCGCGACCGAAACGGTACGAGCGGATGCAGGGGATTTTGGTGGGAAGCTGGTGCAGCGCGGCCTCGACTCTCGAGACATCGGCTGCCGTGGTTTCGGGCTTCCAGCGGAAGAGGGCGATGTGACGCAGCACGGCTACGAGCGGATCGAGATCCCGGGTAGGACCGTTCGCTCGCGTTCGATCAGCTCCGCCTCATAGGCGTCCGCGGCCTCGTCCGTGCGCTCGAGATCCTTGGATCTGACGCGGCCATCGCGTCGACCCCGGCCAACCATCTCATTCAAGAGCCGGATCACCAGCGCGATCAGGAGTGCGCTGATCGCGCCACGAAACAAGAGACCAACTCCGGACCGTCCGCGCCCCATTAATCCGAGCTTACCCCAAGAGGCATGTCGCGCCCGAGCGGCTCGAGGGCTTCGGCGACCGCCGCCAGTTGTGCTGCGGAGAGGTGCTTGGAGAAATGCTGGTGAATTCCCCGGAGGTGGACCGGCGAGGCGTGCCGCAAACGGACTTTGCCGGCCGACGTCAGGATCGCGAAGCTGCCCCGGCGGTCGGAGGCGCAGCGCCCTCGCTTGACGAGACCGCTGCGCGCCAGGCGATCCACCAATCTGGTCAGACCGCTGGGGCTGAGGCGGACGCGGTCGGAGAGCTCGGTCATGCGCAGCCGGCCGTTGGGGGCGAACCTCAGCTGGACCAGGACATCGTATTCGGCAAGCGTGATGTCCTCTTCTCTGACGAGTTCCGCCCCGAGACGCCGCAGCAGCGACGCTTGGGCATCGAGGAAGGCGCGCCAGGCCCGCATTTCGGCGGGTTTGAGCTTGGGAGCCATGTGGAATAGATTCTCGCACCAAACTGTTGGTGGTAGAGATAGTTGCATACGCAACAATTTATGAGACCGGGAGGAAAACACAAAAATGAAGTGGGGTTTTGACGTCTACCACAGTAGCGTCACGTTTACGATCCGTCACATGATGTCGATGGTGCGCGGCCAGATGAAGATCAAAGAGGGCTGGCTCGAGGTCGACAACGACAACCTGAGCACGGCGAAAGTCGAAGTCGTTCTGGACGCGGCGACCATCGATACCGGGGTGGAGATGCGCGATAACCATCTGCGCAGCGCCGACGGGCATTTTGACGTCGCGAACTATCCCACGATTACGTTCAAGAGCAAGCGCGTCGAGGGCACCGACCCGTCGAAGTTCACGGTGATCGGTGACGTGACCATCCATGGCATCACCAAGGAAGTGGCGCTCGCTGCCAGCTTCAACGGTGAAGGCAAGGATCCGTGGGGCAATCGGCGGGTGAGTTTCGACGCTGAGACCAAGCTGAACCGCAAGGACTACAACCTGACCTGGAACCAGGCGCTGGAGGCCGGTGGCTTCATCCTTGGTGACGAGGTCAAGCTCGAGATCGGCCTGGAGGCCGTTCCGGCGCCGACGCCGGCCGAGGCCCAGCAAGAAATCGAGGCCGAAGCCGCGCTCGAGTCTCGCTAAGCGCAACCCTCTTCATCCACAGCCCGCCAGACTTTCTGGCGGGCTGTTTCTTTGTATGTTCCTCCCCGTACATCGTCGAGATGGCGTCGGACCCGAGCGAGTTCGACCGCCTGCGCGACAGCGATTTCTCGGCGATCCTCTTGTCCTGGCACTGGCAGTAGAGCCGATACAGTTAACGGGTGATCGAAGACGCCTGGGCCTCCAAACCCGCACTGGAGCAGGCACGTGCGATCGCCGAACGGACCATCAAACCGGCTGAGCTGGTTGCCCTCTACTACGAGCGCATCGCGCGCATCGATCCAAAACTCAACGCCTACGTCCTGCTCACGCGGGAGCTGGCCGAGAGTCAGGCGGCCGCCGCCGAAAAGCGGATCGCGCGCCGCGAGCCCCTTGGCCTGCTCGATGGCGTCCCGATCTCCATCAAGGAAACGGCGTCGCTCGCCGGCTATCGCAACAGCCTCGGCTCGCTTGTCTTCGAGAAATCGATCGCACAGCTCGATGGCTTCGCCATTGGCCGGCTAAAAGACGAGGGCGCGGTGATTCTGGGAAAGACGAATGCGCCCGAGTTCGGGACCCGCCCGGTGACCGAGGGTCCCATGTTCCCGCCCGCCCGAAATCCAGTCGATCCGACCAGGACCGCCGGCGGTTCCAGCGGAGGCGCCGCCGCCGCAGTCGCCGCCGGCCTGTGCGCATTGAGCCATGGTGGCGATGGGGGTGGTTCGGTTCGCATCCCTGCATCCTGCTGTGGCGTGGTGGGGTTGAAGCCATCGCGCGGACGGATCTCCAGCGGCCCGATCTTTGGGGAGGACTGGGCGGGCCTCGCCACCAGCGGTGTGATCGCGAGGACGGTGGCCGATGCGGCGCTCGGCCTCGATGCCATGGGCGGGCACCTGGCGGGCGATCCCTACTGGGCCGAGATTCTGGAGCCATTTCTACCGGCGGCCGAACGGCAGTCGCCGAGCCTGCGCGTCGGCTGGACCATCGCCGCGCCGGCGACCGTCAACTCCGAGGTCGCGTCGGCGGTGGAGTCGGTGGCGGCGGAGCTCGCGCGCCTCGGGCATCGGGTCACCCGTGTCAAACCGGACCTCGGTGGGTTTCGTCCATTGATCCAGATCCTCGCGGTCACCTCAGTCGGAACCCTGCCGATCACGCAGC
Source organism: Candidatus Dormiibacterota bacterium (assembly GCA_036390825.1). Classification (GTDB taxonomy): domain Bacteria; phylum Chloroflexota; class Dormibacteria; order CF-121; family CF-121; genus CF-13. The sequence continues at coordinate 9,829 of DASWBA010000077.1, read as the reverse complement.
CGCAACGGCTCGATCCGCTCAACCAGCGCATGTTCGAGGTCGCGCCGATGTCCACCGCCGTCGATTACTTGCGGGTCCTCACCGAGCTGCACCAGCAGGCCCGCAAGTTGATCGCCACCTGGGAGCAGATTGACGTGCTGCTGACGCCTACCCTGACGTACCCGGCGCCCAAAATTGGCGCGATCGGTCAAGACGTCAGCACCGCGTCGGCTGAGTTTCTCGACTGGCTGAGCTTCACTCATCCGTTCAACTGCACCGGCCAGCCGGCCATCAGCCTCCCGCTGGCCACGTCGAGGTCGGGTCTCCCGATCGGCGTACAGCTGGTCGGCCGCCCTCGCGACGAGTACAGCATCCTCTCGCTCGGCGCCCAGCTCGAGGCGGCGGTGAGGCCACCGGCGGCTGTCGGCACCTCGGGGTAATCGGCATGGCAACGGACTGGCTGCTGATCGATGGGTCGAGCGTGATGTTCCGGGCGTTCTTCGGCATCCCGGTCACCGCCTTCAAGGCGCCAGATGGCCAACCCGTCAACGCCGTGCGCGGCTTCCTCGACATGCTGGGGCGCCTGGTGACCGATCGCAAGCCGCGCGCCATCGTGGTGGCGACGGATAAGGATTGGCGCCCCGCCTTCCGCGTCGAGGTCCTTCCCAGCTACAAGACGCATCGCCTCGTGCAGGGCAACATGCCGCCCGAACTGGAGCCACAGGAGCCGATCATCCACCAGGTGCTGGCGGCGATTGGCGTCGAGGTGATCGGCGCCGACGGTTTCGAGGCCGAAGACGTGATCGCCTCGCTGCTGCCGAAGATCAGCGGCACGGTCGAAATCGTGACGGGAGACCGCGACCTCTTTGCCCTGGTGCGCGACCCGGATGTGCGCGTCCTCTACACCCAGCAGGGGATTGGCCGCTTACTGGTCGTCGACGAGGCGGAGGTCGAGCGCCGTTACGGCATCCCCGGCCGTTCCTACGGCGACTTCGCCGTCTTGCGCGGTGATCCCTCCGACGGACTGCCAGGCGTACCCGGCGTGGGGGAGAAGACGGCGGCGCAGCTCGTTCGGCGGTTCAAGGATCTGGACGGCATCGTGGCCAGCGGGAAGCTCGGCGAGGCGGCGAATGCGTACATCCAGCGGGCGCGTCGAGTCGGCGTTCCGGTCAGCGTCGCGCCGGTGCCGACGCCGAAAGGCACCCGCCCGACCAAGGCGATCGACCCCGCCGCCCTGGCGAAGCTGGACAAGACCTATGGAATCGGCAGCGTGACGGAGCGCCTGCTGCGGGCGCTGGCGGGTCCACCGGCGGCCGTTCGCACACCCTGAGGCCAATGCGCCGAAGGCCTGATTCTTCGATTACCCTCGCCCGCGCGCGGGGGAGGGCAGGGTGGGGGCTGGTCGTTTTCACCCTCAGCGTTGCGCTTGTGCTCGCGGGATGCGTTGCACCGACGCCCGGCGCCTCGCCAGCACCGCCATCGGGGTTCGTGACGCTTCCCGATCCGACGGGAGCCGCGGCCGCCGAGGGCAATCGGCTCTGGATCGCCGCCTATGGAACGGGGCGGCTCTATCGCGTAAGCGGCACCCGGCAGCTCGATGTGCTCGCGGTCCCCATCGGCGACCCACACCTGCTGCAGCCCGCCTGCGAACCAGGAACCGTCCACGATGCGCCGATGGGCTCCTTTCTGCCGCGGCGGTGCGACCTGCCGAGCGGGGTGGCGGTCGGTGCCGGCAGTGTCTGGATCGGACGCAACGACCGGCAGGCGGTGCTTCGCCTCGACCCGGCGTCCGGGCGGATCACCGCCACCGTCCCCGTCGGCTTTCACGTCTTCAACCTGGCGGCCGACGCGACCTCCGTCTGGGTCGTATCGTTCGAAGACAACATGGTGGCGCGTATCGATACAGCAACCAATGCCGTGACGCTGCGCGAGTCCCTGCTGCATGCGCCCTCGGGGGTGCTGATCAACGATGGGTCAGTGTGGATCTCGCGATCCGGCAACGCGACCGTGGTCCGGCTCGATGCGATCACCGGTGCCGAGGAGGCCGAAATCGCTGTGGGCCGAAAGCCGCTTCCGTTGGTGGCGGGCGGCGATAGCATCTGGGTCCGCTGCGAGCAGGACAGCACGGTGTCACGCATCGATGCCTCGACCAATCGCGTGCTGGCGACCATCGCAGTCGATCCCTTTTACGGCCTCGATGGCGTCGACAGCATGGTGGCCGACCCGGGCGGCGTCTGGATCAGCGGGCTGCGACTCCAATGGATCGATGCGACCCGCAACCAGGTCAGCCGCAGTCTGCCGCAGTCGGGACGTCCCTACCGAGCGGGCGCCGGCGAGGTCTGGGTGCTCGGTCTTGGGGGACAGGTCACCCGAGTCGCGGCATGAGCCGGCCGAACCGCGACCGCCTTCCGGTCCTGACCGACCCCATCATGTTGCAGCGGCTCGAAGGCGGCGTAATGCTCGTGCTCTCCCTGCTGATCTACTGGAAGCTCGCCGGACCGTGGCTGTGGTACATCGTGCTGATCCTGGCGCCGGATCTGTTCATGCTCGGGTACGTCGCGGGACCACGGCTTGGCGCCGCCATCTATAACCTGGGCCACACCTGGCTGCTGCCCGGCATTCTTATTGCCGTTGGGATCATTGGAGGCGCGTCATTCGCCGTGGACGTGGCGGTGATCTGGATCGGTCACATCGGCGGCGACCGACTCCTCGGTTACGGGCTCAAGTTGCCCACCCGGTTCCAGGACACCCACCTCGGACGGATCGGCCGCAACCGCTGATACGCTTGGGTAATGCTCGATCCCAAGCATCGCGTCACGATCGAATACTGCGTCCCCTGAAACTACCTGGAACAGGCCGTCGGTCTGGCGGCCGAGATCCTCGGGGATTGGGCGCCCATCATGATCGACGTCGCGCTGCGCTCGGGAAGTAAGGGTCGATTCGAAGTCACCCTCGACGATCAGCTCATCTTCAGCAAGGTGAAGCTGAAACGGTTCCCAAAACCGGGCGAGATCCACGCGCTGGTTGAGCCCGCGCTCGGACCCCCAATCGCCTGGCGCTAGCGCAGAATTCAGTCGTTCGCCGTCCACTTCCGTACCTGCTCGCGCTGGTGCTGGCGGCTGCCGCCTTCCAGTACTTCCGGCCCCTGCCAACGACCGCCGCGAGCTTCGATGCTCCGGCATCGGAGCGGCTGGGCGTTCCACCGGCCTTGCCCTGGCCGGCCGCCGGCGAGGCCGCCCTCTTCCTGGAGGGCGCCGGCCCGATCGGGACCTCGGTTGGCCAGGCGCCGATCCCCATGGCCAGCACAGCCAAAATGATGACCGCGCTGGTCGTGCTCGAGGATCATCCATTAGGATTCGCCCAGCCGGGGCCGGTGATCGCGGTGACGCAGGCCGACGTCGCGACCTTTCGGGCGGAGCGAAACCTGAATGAGTCTGTGGTTCCGGTCGCGGTGGGCGAGCAACTGAATGAGTACCAGCTGCTGCAAGGCCTTCTCCTGCCCTCGGCCAGCAACTACGCCGACATGCTTGCGAAATGGGATCTCGGCGATGTCTCCACCTTCGTCAATCGCATGAACACGCGCGCGGCTGCGCTGGGGATGAGTGCCACGCATTACGTCGATGTCAGCGGGTTCGCGCCGGCGAGCGTGAGCACCCCCTCAGACCTGGTCACGCTGGCACGGACCGCGATGCGCCAGCCGGTATTCGCAGAGATTGTGGCCCAGCCACAGGCGACCCTGCCGGTGGCGGGCGTGGTCCACAACCTCGACACGCTGCTCGGACAGGGCGGGGTGGTCGGCATCAAGACTGGCCATACCGATCAAGCTGGTGGATGCTTCGTGGTGGCGGCCGACCTGACCATCGATGCCATGCCGGCGCGGATCTACGGGGCGGTGATGGGGCAGCCCAATGCGCTGGCTGGCGCGTTCGCGTCGACGACGACGCTCTTGCACGCGCTGAGCACCGCGTTGCATCTACGCTCCGTGGTCCGCCGCAGCGATGTCATCGCCAGCTATCGCACGCCGTGGGGCGAGGTGGGCACGATCGTGGCCGATCAATCGGTCGCCTGGCTGCTCGTCGATGGCGCCACGCTCATGCGGCGCGTCACGCTGAATGAACTACCCGCCAGCGTGCCGGCCGGTGCGCGGGTTGGAACGTTGTTCATCGAGGCGGGCGAGTATCGGGCCGAAGTCCCGCTCGTCATGGCGACCGCGATCAACGGCCCGGATGCCGGTTGGCGCCTGACGCGCGGCTTCTAGGCGCTGGCGAGGGCCCAGGACGAGGTGCCGGCAACCAGCTTGCAAAGCCCGCGGTTGCCGAGAAACGAGATCCACGCCGGGGAAGTATAGGTGTCCACTAAAGGCAAACTCGCTGTTTGTCGCGGCAGGAGCCGGGTATAACGATGGCGAAGCCGACCAAATGTCTCTGATCGAAAGAAAGGAGCGACACCGTGAGCATCAATACGCCGACCTCTGGCCCCGATACCTCTGCCTCGCGTGCGGAGCTCACGCTAACGCCGCCGGAGCCCGTCGAAGCCATCACCGATAGGGAAGCGGCGAGCATGGTGCGGCTCGATCCGTCGACTGCCACCAAGATCGACGCCATCGTGAAGAGCTACATCGAGTCTCTGACATCGCTCGATCCGCAGTCTCCGAACTTCACAACCAAGCTGAATGCCATTCAGGGCATCGGCGTCGACGAGATCCGCCAATCGGCGAGCGTTTCCAACCGGCTGCTCGACAAGCCGGTCAAGGCGATGGAGTCGGGGCCCTTCAGCAAGGGGGCAACCGTATCGAAGTCATTGGTCGATTTACGTCGGACGGTTGAGGACCTGGATCCCTCGCAGCAAGGCCTGCTCGGTTCCAAGCACGTGTTCGGCCTGATTCCGTTCGGCAACCGGCTGCGTGACTATTTCGCCCGTTACCAGTCCGCCCAGGGGCACCTCAACGCCATCATCCAGGCGCTCTACCATGGCCAGGACGAGCTGCGCCAGGACAATGCCGCCATCGAACAGGAAAAATTGAATGTTTGGGACATCAAGGGCAAGCTCGAGCAGTACATCTACATGGCGGGCAAGCTCGACGCCGCCCTCGAAGCGCAGATCGACCAGATCGGCCAGACCAGTCCCGAGCGGGCCAAGGTGCTTCGCGAGGATGGGCTTTTCTATGTTCGCCAGAAGCGGCAGGATCTCCTTACCCAACTCGCCGTCAACGTACAGGGATACCTGGCTCTCGAGCTCGTGCGCCGGAGCAATCTTGAGCTGATCAAAGGAGTCGACCGGGCGACGACGACGACAGTATCCGCCCTTCGCACGGCGGTCATCGTGGCGCAAGCGCTGACTAACCAGAAACTGGTCCTCAACCAGATCACGGCGCTGAACAGCACCACCGGCAACCTGATCGAATCGACCTCTGCGATGTTGAAGGAGCAGTCGAGCCAGATTCAGCAGGAGGCCGGCAGCGCCACCATCAATGTCGAGAAGCTGCAGGCGGCATTTGCCAACATCTACGCGACGATGGACATGATCGATGAGTACAAGCTGCAGGCGCTCGACAGCATGCAAAAAACCATCGACGCGCTGAGCGGCGAGGTCGTAAAAGCGCAGTCGTACCTTCAACGAGCCCACAACGCGCCGGAGAAGCCTGCAATAGGCGCCGGCGGCCGCGGTGAGCTCGCACTCACGAGCCCCGCCTCCTCCTCCTCCTAATTCACGGGGCTCCCTGAAGGCCCGGCTTTGCTAGGGTGAGGAGAGGGCTGGATCATGGGATTCACGAGCAAGCCTGTCAGAGTCATCGAGGTACCGGAGCCGGCTTCGGAGCCGCTGGTCGCGCCGGAGCGCGAACCGCAGCGCACCGAGAGAGAGGAAGAGGCCCCGGTCACAACACCGGCGTGAACCCGGCCGTCGGCTACCGGTTCTGGCGGGTCGACCCGGATGATGCCTGGACGCGCGGGCGCCTGCAGTCGCCCGTGGCCGAGACGTTATGGCCGCCGCTCGAGACCCTCGAGGCCGAATGCCAGACCCGTCCCGGTCTCCGCCTGGCTCGCGCCGGCCTGCATCGGCACGATGAACTCCGGATCTCCCCCGAGCCAACTTGCAGCTGCGGGATCTACGCCTATCACGACATCGCCCCCATGACCCGCGCGCTGCGCGAAGAGCCGTTCATGTTCGGCGGAGCCGTGCTCTGCTGGGGCAGGATCGTGATCCATCCCGAAGGGATGCGGGCCCAGCACGCGCGGCCTCTGGCCCTCTGTCGCCCCGAAAGCCCGGGCGTGCAGTTTCGAACGGCAGCCCTGCTGGCGGAGGTGACGCGGGAGTACGCGATCCCGTTGCTCGAGCTCCGTGACCTGGCCGCCTATGCCAGCGAATTCGGTGCCAGCTACAAGCCTGAACCGGCGGCTCCGTCGCGGCGAGGCCTGGATCGGGTCAAGGATGCCCTCTCCTGGCGGCAGATGGCTCGCCGTATCGGGAAGGCGTTCGGCGGCTAGAAGCCGCGCTCAGCCAGCCGCGGCGCTGGCACTTCGCTCCGCGGCATCCGCTCGCGCCGTGGCTTTCGCTTGCCGTTCGATCAAGAGGCAGCTGAGTGCCCCGACGGCCAGCACGGCGATCGAGACCGCGAGCGTCGGCTTCACGGCGTTGACATAGGCGTTATCGAAGACAGCGCGAAACAGGCGCTCAAGCGTTGACGCCAGCGCCGGCGGGATGCCGGCCGGTAGCTGGGCGCCCGTCTCACCGACCCCCACCTTGAAGCCGCCCGAAGCGGCATTGGAAAAGCCGCTGACGAAGATGCCGCGAAATGCGGCTGGCACCTGGCTCGAGTAGGCGACCGCCTGCTCGTGCAACTGCGTCGCCAGCCGGTTCTGCAACACCGCCCCGATCACGGCGCTGCCGATCGCGCCGCCCACCTGCCGGACGGTATTGAGCACGCCCGATGCCGCGCCGGCCATGTACGGCTGGACGTTGCGCATCGCGACCGTGGTCAGAGGTGCGAAGGTCATGCCCAGTCCCAACCCGGCGAGCGCGGCCGGTCCCCAGAAGGTTGCCTGGGTCGCGTTCAGGGAGATCACCATGACTACGAGCCCCATCCCGGCGGCAAAGAACGTCAGTCCGGCAACGAGGATGTATTTACCGCCGAACCGATCAGACATCCGCCCGGCGATGGGCGCGACCACCATCGAGACCAGAGACATGGGCAGGAACGTGAGTCCCGCCTTCAGAGCGGAGAAACCCAGGACCGATTGAAAGAAGATCGTCACCGGGATGAAGAACCCGAGCATGCCGAAGGCCACCGCAGAGCTGACCCAGATCGAGATGCTGAAGTTCCGATTGCTGAAGAGGGAGAGCGGCATCAGCGGCTCGGCCTGGAATCGCTCGAAGACGATGAAGACCGCGAACAGCACAACGCCGGCGGCAATGATCTCCGGAATCGTGATCGGGCCCCAGATCGCGCCCCAGTTGAATCGCTCGCCCTCGACCAGGCCGAAGATGATGCCAAACAAGCTCGCGCTCGCCAGCAGGACGCCGACGATGTCGAGCCGATGTCGCCGCCCGGGACGAAGATCGGGGACAACCAGGAGCGCACCGGCAAGCGCTACCAACCCGACCGGAACGTTGACGAAGAAGATCCAGCGCCAGTTGATGTAGGTCACGAGGAACCCGCCGAGCGTCGGCCCGGTGACGGTTGCGACCCCGGCGACCGCACCCCAGATGCCGAAGGCCGCCCCGCGGCGCTCGGCCGGGAAGATGACAGTGATAATGCTGAGCGTTTGGGGGGTCAGAATCGCGCCGCCGATACCCTGCAGGATGCGGGCCGCAATCAGCTGGTTCCCATCCTGGGCGAGTCCGCAGAGCGCTGAGGCGACGGTAAAGATCGCCAACCCGAGGGCGAACAGCCGGCGGGGGCCGAAGAAGTCTCCCAGGCGGCCGGCGGTAATGAGCAACACGGCGTAGGCCAGCAGGTAAGCGTTGATCACCCAGAGGATTTGGTCGAGCGACGAATTCAGGCCCGAGATCATCGCCGGGATGGCGATGTTCACGATCGTGGTGTCGAGCAGGATCATGAAGAATCCCAGGCTCAGGAACACCAGGACGAGCCACTCGTTCTTCGCTTGTGCGGGCCTTACCATCGCCTACTTCCTCCGGTTACGAGTGCTCAGGATTTTCTGATACTTTAAAGATCAAAGCATTCCAATGTCAACCCGCAACACGAAGCAACGTTTGATCGAGCAGACCCTCCAGGAAATCCGAGCCCTGGACGGCGAACTGGACCTGATGGACCAGGCCATCGCCGACCGCCTCGGACTGAACCGTACCGATGCTCAGTGCATGGATCTCATCAGCCGGCTTGGGCCGATGACGGCGGGGGAGCTGGCGGATCGAGTCGGCTTGACCGCCGGCGCCATTACCGCCGTGCTCGACCGCCTGGAGCGGGGTCACTGGATCCGTCGCGTGCAGGACACGGTCGACCGCCGCCGGGTGATGGTCTCGGGCGGGCAGGCCGGACACGCGAAGATGGCGCCCATTTTCGCCCGGCTGCGACGGTCGACGCGCGAGGTCCTCGCTCGCTATTCGGAAGAGCAACTCGACCTGATCGCGGATTTCTTACGGCGCACGGCCGCCATCGCGGCCCAGCATCGACAAAGACTCCGCCGCCCATAAAACCTTCCCTTCGCCGCTTGCGGGGGTAGGGGGCTCGCCTGAACTCGTAGTTTGACAAATCCCACGCAGTGGTACATAGTGAAGCACTTCACTATGCAGTTCTCTGAGATCAAGGGCGAGTGTCGGTTCAACGGCACGCTGGCTAGCGACCGAGCCGGACGCCTGTACGACAGCCGCTTCCGCGAAGCGCTTCGGTCGACCCGGCGCCCGCTGTCGGAAAAGGAGATGCGCACGGTGGAGGCGATGACCGCGCTGCGCATCACCGCCCGGCTAACGCACGGGCTCATGGATCGCTGGGCCGACAAGCATGGCTTGAGTGAGGGCCGCCTCCACGTCCTGTGGGCGCTCAAGGCCGCACCGGAACGCCAGCTGCCCCTTGGGGAACTGGCCGATCAGCTGGAGGTCACGCCGCGCAACGTCACCGGCCTCATCGATCACCTCGAGCGCGACGGCCTGGTGGAGCGCATCGACGATCCGGCCGACCGCCGCTTGACCTACGCCCGACTGACGATGGCGGGCGCAAAGCGGCTGGAGGGCATGCGGGAGCAGGGATTGGAGTGGCAGCTCAAGATCGCGGCTGGGCTGTCGACCGAAGAGCTCGAGCAGCTCCGTCACGCGTGCCTGCAGCTGATCGAAAACATGACCGGTGCCACGGTCGCAGAGAGGAGCGCATGACGAACGAACCGCGGCAGCCGTCAACCGACGCCAGCAGCGGTCATCTCACCGAGGGGTTGCCCCGCTGGCAAACGATCGGGGTGGTCGCGGGGACGATGCTCGCGCTCCTGCTGGCGGCGCTCGACCAGACCATCGTCGGGACCGCCATGCCTCGGATCGTGGCCGAGCTCAACGGTCTCAATTACTACACCTGGGTCATCACTGCCTACCTGGTCGCCTCGACCATCATGGTGCCGATTGCGGGCAAGCTGGGCGACCTCTTCGGTCGCAAGCCGTTCCTGCTGGCCGGCATGATCGGGTTCGTCGTCGCGTCAGCGCTGTGCGGCCAGTCCCACGGCATGCTCGAGCTGATCGTCTTCCGCACCCTCCAGGGCGTCTTTGGCGGGATGCTGTTCGCAACGGTCTTCGCCGTGATCGGCGACCTGTTCCCGCCCACGCAGCGGGCCCGGCTCGCCGGCCTGTTCGGCGCCGTCTTCGGTCTGTCGTCCATCGTCGGTCCGACCGCCGGTGGTTACATCAC
>DASWBA010000076.1:0-28241 GCA_036390825.1 Candidatus Dormiibacterota bacterium | reverse complement strand
ATGGCCGATGACATCGCGGCGCTCATCGACCATCTTCGGCTGGCCGCGCCGGACGTCGTGGGCTACTCGCTCGGCGCGGGGGTGGCACTCCAAACGGCGGCCAAGTATCCGGCCAAGGTCCGGCGGCTCGTCGTGGTCTCGGGCAACATCCGGCCAAACGCAATCTATCCGGAGATGCGGGCACAGCAAGGGCAGGTCAACGCGGCAGCCGCCGAATTCATGAAAGACACGCCGATGTATCAGCTGTACCAGCGGGTCGCTCCACGCCCTGAAGACTTCCCCCAGCTGCTGGACAAGATCGGTGATGCGATGTCGAAGGACTTCGACTTCACAGAGGAGGTCCGCGGTCTCCAGATGCCGACGCTGGTGGTCGCCGCCGACGCTGACATGGCTCCGCCGAGCCACTACGTGGAGATGTTCAAACTGCTCGGTGGCGGGGTCCGCGATGGCGGCTGGATGGGCGAGGGGCGGCCGAAGGGCGGCCACGCGCTCGCGATCCTTCCCGGCCTGACCCACTACAACATCTGCAGCTCGCCACTGCTCGCCGCGGCCGCTCTCGCCTTCCTCGAATGAACCAGGCTGTTGTCGACGCGAGGCGGCTAGCCGGCTGAGCGCGCTAACGCCGACTCCATCTGCGAGCGGAGAGCTCTAGCACCGGCGACCGCCAACCCAAGCTCGATCAGCCGCCCCTTCCAGCCCTTGCCATGGCGCTTGACCGTTACGTCGATCACCGTGCCGCCCTGCGGGGTCGGAGTGAGCTGGTAATCCCAGCGGCTGCCGGGGCCCCAGGTGTTGGAGTCGATCGTCTCCACGGCGACATGGCCTTTGGTGGCATCCCAGACGTACTTCTCGCGCTCCCAGACGCCACCGGCAACTGAGCTGCCCTCCGTTACATCGGCCCAGCCCCGGCCCTGGCTGTGCACCCGGAAGTGCTCGTCATCGATGTTTGGCCACACCTTGGCCCGCCGGGGTCCAAAGTCGGTGAGGACTGCCAGCACGGCCTCGGGCCCCAATCTCGTCTCGATGTGAAAATGAATCTGCGCCATAAGTGACCGTAGCGATGAGTTTCGGAATGCCCGAGCCGTCTACATGGGCAGGAGGAAAGCGGAATGACACCCGCTGTGAAAGCCAAGACTAGCAAGGCCACACCAAGGATGTCGACGCCTAAATCGCGGCTGCCCGTCGCGCCGATCCGGAAGCTCGTCAAGGCGCGAGTGACCCAGAACTAGGCCAAAAAGCCATAGTCGCCGTGGGTAGATCGTCCCACGTCTGCTCTGACACCCACTTCTTAGTTGCGGCTCAAACCGCGACGAGCTAGGCTCATTCGCGACCCGTCATCCCCTGATATGCGAGGAGGGCCCGAATGATGATTGGTGGCAAACGGTTGGCGGCCGCTGGGGCGCTGGCTGCGATCAGTGTTCTACCCCTTGGCCCCGGGAGTGCCTTCGCCTCGCCCGCCCCAGCGACTGCGAGCCAGCGGTTGCACATCGACTGTGAGTACAGCCGCTTGTGTCCAGACCTCGCCAACCCCGAGGACGTCTACGGCAGTGAGTACGTCGGCCACGATGAGCCGTCGCTGCTCTTCTATTCGAATACCCCCGGCTCCGGCAACCGCATGCAATACAACATGACCGTGCCGAGTGATCCGCCGGCCAGCAATCCGCTGATGCGCTCATACCACTTCGAGCTCAACGGAGCAATGTGGTTCGGGATGGCACTCTGCGACACGCAGTCCTACCCAGAACAGGTGTCGACCTGCACGCCCGACAGTGACACCAACATCGTCGACCCTGCGGTGTCGCCCAATCATCCGGGCTCGGCGTTTCTGGAGCTCCAGTTCTATCCCCCCGGTTGGATCCCCTGGCCTACCTGGGCCGTCGCCGTGGGCGCGAGCTCCTGCGATCCCGTCAAATGGTGCGCCGCGATGAACGTATTCAGCCTGCTGGAGGACCCGGTCAACGGCACCTTCATGAACTCCACCTGCGCGGCGCAGGTCGGTTTCGAGACGTTTGAGTTCGCTTTCGTCACCAAGAACGGGGTCGCCCAGGCGCCTGCGAATCCGCTCAACTCGACTCTGACCACCTACACGCCTGATCCCGCGCGTGACCTATTCATGTCGTCCGGCGACAACCTGCAGGTCAGTATTCATGACACCGCGGACGGCGTGCAGGCGCAGATCAACGACCTCACCAGCCACGAATCGGGTTCGATGACCGCGAGCCCAGCCAATGGATTCGCGCAGTTCCAGTACGACCCCACCGGCACGAGCTGCAATGCGATCCCGTATGCCTTCCACCCGATGTACAGCACGTCGTCCGAAAAGACCCGAGTGATCTGGGCGGCGCACAGCTACAACGTCGGCTTCTCGGACGAGATCGGCCACTTCGCGTTCTGCAACGGCGCCGCGGTGCCGGCGACCCCATTCGGCGTCGATAACGCGGGCAATCCGATCTCTTGCCCAACTGGCAACACGGAAGAGTCGAGGAAGGCTCAGGAACCTACTGATGGCGACAACAACTATTGCTTCCCGGCATCCGAAGCGCTGCGCTTTGCGGTGCAGGGATGTACGGATACCAACACAGGATTTGACGGCCTGGACTACCAGCCGGTGTGGCCCGACGGCAATACCGGCCTCCATCCGACATCGATCCTTTTCACCAGCCCACGATTCGGCAGCGACTACAGCCAGGCCTACGACCGCACCGCATTCGAAGCCGATTTGCCGCGCATCGAGTCCAATACCTGCAACCGGAGCACTGGAGCAGGCTGCACGCTCATACCGACGACCGACGACGGCGCGCCTGCTGAGTTCTATCCGTTCTTCAGCACGACGTCAAAGACCGACACGTGCAACTGGCAGTTCGGCGGCAGCATTCCGCGCTCTACCAACGAGTTCGGCCAGAACAGCCAGTACGGATCCCTGCTATTGCTGACATACCTTGCATTCGGCGGTGGTGGTGCGACCTTGCAGCGCTTCAACGACTTCCGCGGGGTGATATCCAACCCCTGCTGACCGCTCGCTGCACCTGATGGGAGGGCCGCCGAGAGGCGGCCCTTCTCCTTTATCTGGGACCTGGCCCGCTCCAGTCGGCCCATGCACAGCGGGCCGAAGGACTCACGTCGCGACGGACATCCGTGCCTAGGCTCTTAGTAATGCCTGTCCAAGTAAGTAAGTCTGTGCCATCGACCGTTGCTGCCGGCGATCGAGTTGGAATCGACCTTTACTGGCTCCCATTGGGCGCGGGCGGCAACTTTGTGCGTTTGAACGGACGCATCTATGAAGCCATCAAGGCTCGGCTCGACCGCCGGCCCGTATTCGATCTCTATCACTCCGGCCTGGAGGTGTTCGTCCCCGAGGGTCGCTACACGATCGAGCAGACGCCGGTAGTTGACGACCGGGGGCGGGAGCGAGGGGTGGTTGCCGAAGGCCCAGTCGGGGCCCGATGGGCCGGACGGTTCCGCATCTTTCGCTACGAGATGCGCAGGTGGCGCGACGGGGTGATCCCCGACCTTGGCGAGGCGGTCGACAGTCCGCGGCGGCTTAGCAACGATGTCGCCGATGCTCGGCGCCTCCTCGAATTGGTGCCACAGATACCGATCCTCGTGTGGGGCCGCGACGAGCTTCGGACTGGTGAGATGTGGAATTCGAACTCGATCATCGCCTGGCTCCTCGCGCGCACCGGGCTTGAAGTGGATTCGATTGAGCCGCCTCTTGGGGGACGTGCGCCGGGCTGGAACGCCGGCATGGTGGCGGCTTCGAGAATGTCAGCGGCTCGTGGTCAGGCGCTGAGTCGAACCTCCTGATCTGGATTCGCGCCGGGGCACCGCAGCCCCTGGCGGCGCGGTCGACGGGCCATATTCACCTCGTCCTCAGTCTCGAGGCACGCGTGCGCCGGCGGCGAACAGCGAGCGCCGTCATCGCGAGCCCAAGCGCACCAAGCCCGCCCATGATCCGCAGACGAGGGTTGGTGTTGGCGGGTTGCTTCTCAAGCGACAGCGGCATCACGTCGAGGTGGACTCTCATCGTCCCGCGTTCGGGCTCGCGGCTGAAGATGACTCTCGCCGTCCCGATATCGAACGTTGAGGCGTCGATCCGGAAGACGTATGGATTGTTGTCATCGTCAGGGTGCAAGGCGAAGCCTCGGTAGAGAGTGGGGATTGGATTCAAAAGTCGAAGGGTCAGCTGTCGACGTCGGACGAAGACCTCGGCTCCCAGGCCGACCGTGGCCCGCAACCGCGTGTCGGTTGGCCCGGCCGGCAGCTGATACCAGCCGCAGAGGTCGCCCCAGATCTCAGGGTGCTGAGGAACATCGCGACGAATGACGTCGTTCGAGAGGCCGACCAGGCGTTTGAGAAGTGCGATTGCTTCGGCCGGCAGCCAGAACATGGCGCGTGGGGCGCCATTGGTAAAGGCCATCACACCGACTCCGTAATCAGGCATCGCGAAGATCTGCGAGTTGAAGCCGGGCAGCACCCCTTCGTGCCCGATGGCGAGATGCCCACCGACGTCGAATCGGTCAAAAGCCAAACCGATGCCCGGGATGAGAGGGTGAGGCTGGTAGTGGGGTTCGAACATCAGCTCGAGCGTCGCCCGTTTGAGCACCGAGCCGTATTGGTTGGCACCACCGCCCAGGAGGGCCGCGACGTATCGAGCCATATCCCTCGGGGTGGAGTAGATGGACGAGGCCGCGGCAGTGATCCACTGGCGGTCGGTCACGGCTTTGGCGCCTTGGGAGCGCAGGTTGTATCCGGTCGCCAGGCGCGATTCGACCCGCTCCGAGCGAATGAGGTCCGTGTCGCCCATGCCGAGGGGCTCGAACACGTGCTGGCGTAGATAGCGGTCCAGGGGCTGCCCGCTTACGTCCTCGACGATCTGGCCGACCGTGGCGAAGTTGTGGTCTGTGTACATGAACCGGGTACCGGGCTCAGCCACCAGGTGCAAGCCGCCCCGGTAGTACTCGCCGAGCGTGGGCAGCGGGCGTCCGAGCTTGACGCTCTCCCCGAACGCGTACATGAGCGCCCGCGATGGGTGCACCATCTCGGGGATCCCGGACGTGTGGGTCAGCAAATGTCTCAAGGTCGCGGGCCGGTGGCCTGCCTTTGCGGAGACGAGCTGAAAGGCGCGCAGGTAGTCGTTGGCGGGGGCGTCCAGCTCCACCAGGCCTTGCTCCCACAACTGCATCAGGGCGATCGCCGTGAAGGTCTTGCTGATGGAGGCGATGCGAAAGACGGTGTCCTCGGTGATGGGCATGTTCGACACGATGTCTGCGACCCCGTGCGTGTAGAAGAACTCAAGACGTTGGTTGCGCACCACTCCCACCGCCATTCCGACTGCCGGATGCCGGTTGAGGATCTCACCGACCCACGCTTTCAGCGCAAGCTCGTCAAACTCGAGCGGAGATCGCTCCCGGTTTTCGACGCGCGGCCGCGTACTTGTCGCACCCACTCTGACACCTCCACCCCGAGGGTGCGCCCACCTCGATGCGAGCAACAGAGGCGATCGACCCGTGACCGGCACATCGTCCGCCCCTTCCCCACCTCCGGCAGTGCGGTGACACTGATTCCTGGAGCAACGAATGGCGATCGAGCGGCTGACCGCCGAGGATCAGATCATGCTGTGGCCGGACGAGATCTGGCCGCAGGATATCGGAGTCATCGCCGTGCTCGACGGCTCGAACCTGCGTGACCCTGACGGTCGATTCCGAATCGAGGCCGTCAGGGCGGCCGTCGCAGACCGGCTGCATCTAGTGCCTCGGTCCCGGCAGCTTTTATATGTACCGCCGCCACAGCTCGGCGGTCCGCTGTGGGTGGACGCTCAGGCATTTGATCTCAGCGACCACGTCCGGGTGCTTTCGCTTCCGGCACCCGGCGATGAGGCTCAACTCCTGCTCGCGGTCGAGCAAGTCCGGCGGCGTCGCATGGACCGGTCACGACCGCTTTGGGAGATGTGGTTCCTGCCTGGGCTGCCGGACGGACGCGTCGGCCTGTTCATGAGGACGCACCACTGCATCGCCGACGGCGTGGCCGGGGTGGCCACGCTCGGGATGTTCCTCGATGTCGTTCCCGACGCCATCACTGAGCCAGGACCCGTGTGGACACCGGCTCCGTTGCCGTCGACGTCTGAGCTCCGATCTGACAACCGACGCCGGCACATCGACGAGCTAGGTCGCGGGTTCTCGATGCTCGCTCACCCGGTGAGCAGCGTTCAGCGCGGGCTGGCCGTGTGGCCGGCGATCCGCGAGCTTCTCGCAGAAGTCGAGCTTCCCGCCACGAGCCTTGACCGCCTCGTCGCTCAGGACCGCAATTTCGCGCTCGTTCGCAGCAGGATCGACACGCTCAAGACGGTTGCGCACACCTACGACGCGAAGGTGAACGATGTCCTGCTGACGGTAATCGCCGGCGGACTTCGGGCGCTCCTGCGGAGCCGCGGAGAACCCGTCGAAGATGCGGTGTTGCGAGTCTACGTACCCGTTTCGTTACGCCACGGGCAGTTCGCCGGCGCACGCGGGAATCAGATCGCGCAGATGGTCGTCCCGCTTCAGATCGGAGTATCCGATCCGTTCCAGAGGCTCCAGAAGATCGCGGCAGAGACCGCCAAACGGAAGACGAAGACCCGTCCCTCCGTAGGGAAGTTGCCCCATCGCGGAGTTCTTGGGCGCACATTCCTGCAGCTGGTCAACCGCCAGCACGTGAACGTGACCACCGCCGATCTGCCCGGCCCCGAGTTCCTGCTCTACTTTGCGGGAGCGCGGTTGCTCGAGGTGTTTCCGGTGCTGCCCCTCATCGGGAGAGTGTCCCTCGGTGTGGGGGCGATCTCGTATGCGCGACAGTTCAACATCACCGCGGTCGCCGACAAGGATGCCTACCCCGACATCGACGTTTTCGCGGCGGGCGTCCGTGACGAGTTGCGGGTACTCGAGGTGGGAGCCGGTCGCGCTGCTGTCGCGTGACCCCGGCACGGTCGATGGTCACCGGCCCTCAAGGCCTATGGGCACTGGCGGCTTCGGTGCGCCGGCGTGATGCTGGACTCGGAGGTGATCTACATGACGAAATCCATGATCACGAAGGTCTGGATCGGCGGGCTGGCTGCCTTTGCGGCCGGAATAGTGGTGGCAATCGTGGGCGTGTTTCTGATGCTCGGTTACGGCGGCACGTTTACACAGGTCGCCGGCACCAACAACTACGACTTCGTCCCCAACATGAACGGTTTCTTCTGGGTCACGGTCGGATTGATCGTCGCCGGCGGCCTGGTCGGGGTGTTCGGCAGCATCGTTCAGTTCGCTGCCTGGGTCGGAGCTCTGGTCAACAGCTACGCATTGCCGGACAAAGATTGGTTTCTGGTGCTCCTGGTGGGCGGACTGCTGAGCTTCGCTTTCGCGCCCATTGGGTTTGTAGCGATGATCGCGTACGTCATCGCCGCTCCTGATGGCGCGCCTTACCGCCAGGCCAGCGGCCCGGTCCCGGCGCAGCGACCACTCGTGCCTACCACATAAAGCCCTTCAGTGCGACGGGGGCGATCGCAAGACCCGCCCCCGTCTTCACTGGTGGCCCGGCGTCCGCGGGACTTTCAGCCCTCGCCGTGCTGGTCCCCCAGACCCACGATGGTGGTGGAGGTATGGACGAATGCAAGTTCTGGTCGTTTATGCGAGCAAATACGGGTCGACGAAGGGCATTGCTGAGCGCATCGCGCAAACGATCAACGACGCCGGCCAGCAGGCCACAGCGGTTTCGGTCTCGGTGGCGCCCCGGCTCGGCGGCTACGACGCCTATGTGATCGGCAGCGCGGTCTACATGTTCTCGTGGTTGAAGGAAGCCGCCGATTTCATCCGGCGGAACACACCTGAGCTGAGCACGAAGCCGGTATGGCTCTTCAGCAGCGGTCCGTTCGGAACCGAGACCAAGGACGCGCAGGGACGCGACGTGCGTGAGGCGGCCGAGCCGAAGGAGATAGCCGAGTTCAAGGCGGCCATCCAGCCGCGAGACCATCGCGTCTTCTTTGGCGCTTTCGACCACACGAAGCTGAACTTGGCCCACCGCCTGGTCTATGCGATGCCTGCGGCGAAGAAGCTCTTCACCGACGGTGACTTCCGCGACTGGGACGAGATCGACGCATGGGCTAAGAGCATCGCGGCATCGCTCGTGCATGCCGGCGTAGGTTGACCCAGGCGCCCTGACCCTACAAACGACCGGCCAGGCCCGGCGCCTGGAGGCGCAGCGAATCACACATCCACTCGCATATGTGGGGCAAGTTCACATCGTCCACGCGGTAGTACACAGTCGAACCCTCCCGCCGGCGAGCGACCAGCCTTCCGATCGCCAAACGGTTGAGGTGGGCCGATGTGTTGAAACGGGAGGCGCCGGCGGCCTGGGCGATCGCGCCCACCGACATCTCGCCTTGTTCCATGATGGTTTGGAGGATCCGCAGCCGAGTTGGGTCCCCGAGCAGCGCGAACCGGTGTGCCGCCTCTTCAATCATGTCCGGTGTCATATGCATGGGTGCAGCGTAGCTCTGTAACTGCTCAATCACATAGGGCCAGAGGGCCCGCAGGGGCCGGGACCACTGGCTCTCAACAAGACCGCCTCCAGCACGGACACTCAGGGCAGCAAAAGAAGATGGAGGCGAGCACGATGACTGACGAACAAGACAAGCCCCTTTCCCTGGTGATGTTCTCCGGCACCGACGACAAGCTGACCGCGGCGGCAGTGCTCACGGTCGGGGCGGCTGCGATGGGCCGGCCTGTGAACCTGTTCCTGCAGTACTACGCCCTGGATGCGTTTCGAGCCGGCAAGGTCAATGCGGACCACGCGCTTTCGCCCGAGGCGACCGCGACTCAGGCCCCGATCATTCGCAGGCACAAGGGACAGCACTGGATCGAGCTGCTGAAGCAGGCGAAGGACGTCGGCGAGGTGAACATCCAGGCCTGCGCTCTCTCCATGGACATGTTTGGCATCGGCCGCGAAGACCTGGATCCGATCGTCGATGGCATCGAGGGAGTCGCGGCTTTCATGGCCTCGGCCGCGGAAGGCCCGGTCGTATTCATCTAGAAGGAGATGCAGA
The DNA here is from genome assembly GCA_036390825.1 of Candidatus Dormiibacterota bacterium. Lineage (GTDB taxonomy): Bacteria > Chloroflexota > Dormibacteria > CF-121 > CF-121 > CF-13. The sequence goes on along the minus strand of DASWBA010000076.1, from coordinate 19,183 downwards.
TGAGCGCAGTGCAGATTGAGAAGACGATCGACGCGAGGGGCATGGCCTGCCCCGGACCCCTCATGAACCTGATCGGGGCGATCCGCCAGGGTCAGGTCGGGCAGGTCTTCGAGGTGCTTTCGAGCGACGAGGGATCGAAGACCGACATCCCCGCATGGGTGGCCAAGGCCAAGCACGAGCTGGTCGAGGTAGTCCAGGACGATGGGTACGCGCGCTTCATCGTGCGCAAGGCGAGGTGATCCATGGCCGCTCAAATCGTCATCCTGGGCGGCGGCGTCGGAGGGACGATCGTCGCCAACCTGGTCGCCAGGCAAAGCGCGGACGAGTCGCACGTCACTGTAGTGGACGCCACCGGCATCCACGTCTATCAGCCGGGTTTCCTGTATGTCGCCGTCGGCCAAGAACAACCGGCGGCGCTGCAGCGCCCGGAGAAGGACCTTCTCCGCCATGACGTGTCACTCGTCGTCGACCGAGCGATCCGCGTCGATCCCGTCGGCCACAAGGTGCACCTCGAGTCGGGACGGTCTCTGCCTTACGACCAGCTTCTGCTAGCGACCGGCAGCCGCACCGTGATGGACGAGGTGCCAGGTGCGACCGATGCGCACACCTTCTACACCATGGATGGAGCCGTTCGTCTTGCCGAGGCTCTGAAGGAGTTTTCCGGCGGAACGATCGTCGTCGGGGTGGCCGGCATTCCTTACAAGTGCCCACCCGCCCCGGTGGAGTTCGTCTTCCTGCTCGATGACTACCTGCGGGCCAGGGGCATCCGCGACAAGTGTGAGATCAAGCTCCTCTCCCCCCTGAACCGCGCGTTCACGATCGAGGCGACCTCGAAGCTGGTGCAGCCGATTCTCGCCGAGCGGGGCATCGAGCTGACGGGCTTCTTCAACGTCGAGACGGTAGACCCGGTCGCCAAAACCGTCAGCTCGCTCGAAGGCGAAACCATGGCGTACGACCTCCTGGTGCTGGTGCCGCCACACCGCGGCCAGAAGGTGATCGAGGACTCGGGACTTGGAGACGCGCGCGGCTGGGTCCCCGTCGACAAGAACACGTTGACCCACACGAAGTTCGAGCACATCTGGGCGATCGGGGATACGACCGATATTCCGATCTCCAAGAGCGGCTCGGTTGCCCACTACGAGGCAACGGTGGCCGCTGCCGAGATCGTGGCTGCGGTCAGGGGAGATGCCCCTCCCAAGCACACGTACGACGGCAAGGTCATGTGCTTCCTCGAGACCGGGCAAGGGCAGGCCACCACGATCCGCTTCGATTACGACCACCCGCCCGTCTCGCCCTCACCGGCGCGCCGCTGGCACTGGGCCAAGGCGCTGTTCAACAAGGCGTACTGGCACACCGTCCCACAGGGACGGCTGCCATAGGCAAGGAGAGAACTCATGAGTATCACGATCGCGGTCAGCCTCGACCTGAAGGGGCTGTCGTGCCCGCTTCCCATCATCAAGACTGCAAAGGCCATGAAGGAGATGGCCCCCGGCCAGCTGATCGAGGTCTTCGCCACCGACCCCGGGTCGGTGTCGGACTTCAAGGCCTGGGCGCAGACCACGCGCAATCCGCTTCTTGAGTCGACTCAGGAAGGCGGGGTGTTCCACTTCGTCCTACAAAAGAAGGAGAACTGAGATGAGCGTTGAGACGATCGATAAGCCACCGCTGGCCCAGTTCGCGGAGCAGCTTGCCGAGAAGAAGGCAGAGCAGGCCGATAAGTTGGTCATCTTTGCCTGGAGCGGCGAGCTGGACAAGCTCTGGCCGACGCTGATCCTGGCCACGACAGGCGCCGCGATGGGAAAGGAGACCACCGTCTTCTTCACGTTCTGGGGCCTCTTTCCGCTGGTCAAGAACCAGGTTCGCATCACCGGTGAGAACTGGATGCAGAAGATGCTCTCGACGATGAATCGCGGGGGTGACCAGCACCTGAAGCTCTCGAAGATGAACTTCGCAGGCGCCGGGCCGGCGATGATGAACCACCTCGCCCACGAGCACCACGTCGCCAGCCCGCACGAGCTCATGGAGATGGCCAAGGAGCTTGGCGTGCACCTGATCCCGTGTCAGATGACGATGGACCTGCTGGGACTGAAGCGCGAGGACCTGATCGATGGGCTCGAGGAGCCTGCCGGCGCCACCAAGGCACTTGCGGAAGCGCAGGGAGCCATCACCCTCTTCATTTGATGGCTGCCGAAACCGCCGCGATCCGCGCGACCCACCAGGGCGCCGACCGGCTGTCGGTGTCGGTGCGCGGCCACACGTTGTATTCCGACCAGCCCGTTGAGGATGGGGGCGGGGACTCCGCCCCCACGCCTACGGAGATCTTTCTCGCCGGGCTTGCCGGCTGCGTCGCCTTCTACGCAGGCCGGTTCCTACAGCGCAACGGCTTGACAACCGAAGGGCTGGCGGTTACGTGCAATTACGTGTGGGCCGAGCACCCGCACCGCATCGGCGATATCGACCTCGACGTTGAGGCGCCAAGCCTGACGGAAGAGAAACAAGCCGCATTCACGCGAGTGATCGAGCACTGCACGGTTCACAACACGTTGCGCCAGCCACCAGGGGTGGTCGTCCGTCTGACATCGGCCCAGCCAACGGCCGTCTAGGCCCAAGCGGTCAGGGAGCCGCCAGCACCCGGCGGACGTCACGCGCCACCTCGACGTCCTCGCGGGCGCGGACCACAAGGGTGCGCACGCCCGCACCCGCGCTGCTGATATCCGAGTCACCGCCCGGGCTCGCGTTCAGCGCCGGATCGATCGCCACGCCGAGGAACGGCAGGCCTGCGGCGGCCGCCGCACGAACCTCACCGGCGTTCTCGCCCACGCCGCCTGTGAAGACGAGTGCGTCGAGGCCGCCCATCGCGGCGGCCATCGACGCTATGCCGCCGCGAAGCCGGTGCACATACACCTCGAAGGCCAGCCTGGCGACCTCGTCGCCGGCAGAGATACGCGCCAGCAGCTCGCGCATGTCGCCGGTGCCGGCCAGGCCGATCAAACCGGACCGCTGATCGAGCGCATTGCTCAGCTCCGGTTCGGTCAGCCCGGCGTGCCGTTCAAGCCAGAGCAGCAATCCCGGGTCGACGCTTCCGGAACGGGTGGCCATGACCAGGCCCTCCAGCGGAGTGAACCCCATCGTCGTGTCGACCGAGCGGCCACCCGACACCGCCGCCAGGGAGGCGCCGGCGCCAAGGTGGCATGTGACCACCCGAAGGTCGCGCTCGGGCCGGCCGAGAATCCGGGCCGCGATTCGCGCCGCGTACGCATGCGAGAAGCCGTGGAACCCATAACGCCGGATTCCGTGCTGCTTGCTCCACTCGGCCGGGATGGCGTAGGTCGCCGCCGCCGCCGGCATGTCCGAGTGAAACGCGGTATCGAAGCACGCCACCGCCGGAACGCCGGGAAGCGCCCTTCCGACGGCGGCGATGGCGGCCAGCGCCGCCGGCAGGTGCAGCGGGGCGAGGTCGGTGATGGTCGCGAGGTAGCCGACCACCCCGGAGTCGATCCGAACCGAGCTCGAGAATCGCGGACCCCCGTGAACAACACGGTGACCCGCCGCCTCGATGCCGTCCATCGCACGGACGGAGGCCTCCAGCTCGGCGTCCTCGAAGCGGCCGCCGGGTGCTGCGAATTCCTGGTCGGCGAGGACCGCATCATCCGGCCCGACCAGGCTCACCTTGAGCGAGCTCGAGCCGGCGTTGACTGCGAGTACCCGCACGCCCTAGTGCGGCCAGACCCAGTCGCGGATGTCGGGCGGGTCGTCGCCGAACTCCCGCGTGTACTGCCTGTGACGCAGCCGCTCGTCGGCCATGTGCTGCCGGATGTGCGCGGCCCTCGAACCCAAGCCTGGAACGCGGTCGATCACGTCCATGACGAGGTGGAAGCGATCCAGGTCGTTGAGCATGACCATGTCGAATGGGGTCGTTGTCGTCCCCTCCTCCTTGTATCCGCGCACGTGGATGTTGGGGTGGTTGGTGCGCCGGTAGGTGAGGCGGTGAATCAGCCACGGGTAACCGTGATGCGCGAAGATCACGGGCTTGTCGGTCGTGAAGAGGGCGTCGAACTCTCGATCCGGTAGGCCATGCGGATGCTCGCTGGGCGGCTGCAATCGCATGAGATCGACAACGTTCACCACACGCACTTTGAGATCTGGAAGGTGGCGTCGAAGCAGGTCCGTTGCGGCCAACGTCTCCAGCGTTGGGGTGTCGCCGGCGCAAGCCATGACGACGTCCGGATCGCCGCCGTCGTCGCTGCTCGCCCAATCCCAGATCCCGAGCCCGCGAGTGCAGTGAGCGACCGCCTCCTCCATCGACAGGTAGTTGAGGGCGGGCTGCTTGCCGGCCACGATCACGTTGACGTAGTTGCGGCTGCGCAGGCAATGATCGGCGACCGAGAGCAGGGTGTTGGCGTCCGGGGCGAGGTAGACCCGGATAACCTCAGCCTTCTTGTTGATGACATGGTCGATGAAGCCCGGATCCTGGTGGGAGAAGCCGTTGTGGTCCTGGCGCCAGACGTGCGATGAGAGCAGGTAGTTGAGGGAGGCGATCGGCCGGCGCCAAGCAATGTTGCGCGTGACCTTCAGCCACTTGGCGTGCTGGTTGAACATCGAGTCGATGATGTGGATGAAAGCCTCGTAGCAGTTGAACAGGCCGTGGCGGCCGGTGAGCAGATAACCCTCGAGCCAGCCCTCACACAGGTGCTCGCTCAACACCTCCATCACGCGTCCATCGGGGGACAGGTGATCGTCCCCCGGCAGCAGCGCGGCATCCCACGCCCTGGTGGTCGCCTCGAACACGGTGCCGAGCCGGTTGGAGGCGGTCTCGTCGGGGCCCATGATCCGGAAGTTGTCCGGGTTGCCAGCGATGACGTCGCGCAGGTAGGCACCGAGGACACGGGTCGCCTCGCTGGTCGTGGTGCCGGGCTTGGGCACGTCGACGGCATAGCCTGTGAAGTCCGGTAAGCGGAGGTCGTGCAGCAGCTCGCCACCATTGGCATGCGGATTGGCGCTCATCCGCCGCGAGCCGCGCGGTGGCAGGTCGGCGAGCTCGCCGGCCAGCCGACCGGACTTGTCGAACAGCTCTTGCGGGCGGTAGCTGCGCATCCAGTCCTCGAGGATGCGCACGTGTGCGGGCTTGGCCTGGAAGTCGGTGACCGGGACCTGATGAGCGCGGAACGTGCCTTCGACGGCGAGCCCATCGACCTCCTTGGGCCCGGTCCAGCCTTTGGGCGTGCGCAGCACGATCATCGGCCAGCGGGCGTCCGCTGACGTTCCACGCGTCCGCGCTTCGCGTTGGATTCGCCCGATCTCATCGAGGCATTGGTCCAGGGCGGCGGCCATCGCCTGATGTACAGCAGCGGGTTCATGACCTGTCACGAAAACAGGTTGATGTCCATAACCCACCAGGAGACTGGTCAGCTCCTCTTCAGGGATTCGCGCCAGCACGGTCGGGTTGGCGATCTTGTAGCCGTTCAGGTGAAGGATCGGCAGGACAGCCCCGTCGCGCCGCGGATTGACGAACTTGTTGGAGTGCCAGCTGGCGGCGAGGGGTCCGGTCTCGGCCTCGCCATCGCCGACGACGCAGAAGACGGTCAGACCGGGATTGTCGAACGCCGCTCCGTACGCGTGCGTAAGCGCGTAGCCGAGCTCGCCCCCCTCATGAATCGAGCCGGGTGTTTCGGGGGCGACGTGGCTTGGGATCCCGCCAGGAAACGAGAACTGACGGAAAAGCTTGCGCAGGCCGTCGACGTCCTGGGAGATCTCCGAATAGACCTCGGTGTAAGTACCTTCCAGGTAGGCGTTCGCCACCGCGGCCGGCCCGCCATGGCCGGGTCCCATGACATAGATCGCGTCGAGGTCGCGCTGTTTGATGACCCGGTTCGCATGCGCGTAGATGAAGTTCAGGCCAGGCGTCGTTCCCCAATGGCCGAGGAGCCGCGGTTTGATGTGCTCGAGCCGGAGGGGCTCTGTGAGCAAGGGGTTGTCCAGCAGGTAAATCTGCCCGACCGATAGATAGTTGGCCGCGCGCCAGTAGGCGTCGATCCGGCGCAGCTCGTCCTCACCGAGCGGACGGGTTGTTGGTTCGGCGGATCTTCCCGCGATCACGCCGGGGTGTTCAGAAGGCATCTCCCCCTCATCCTCCCGCCATCATGCCCCAGACATCAGTGCCCACGCGACGGCGCGCGCCAACAGGAATGCCCCCTCGGCCGCGGGCGGATCGCCGACCGCAAAGAGAGGGGGCCGCTTTGCGCGGCCCCCAGATCCTTCCGAGAAATGCTCGCTAGGTTCGCGCTCCGGTCTTGCGTGGAGCGTAGTACCGGCGCCAGATCAGGCGGTGGATCGGCACCCACTTTGGGATGTCGCGCAGGATCGGGATCAACGGCACGAGCGCGAGCGCGGCGGTGAGCAGGGTCATGAGGATGATGATCCCGAGGTCGGCGTTACCCGCATTGAGTCCCAGAAAGCCGCTGTCGCTCGTGAACGGCCAGACCTGGTACCACAGCGTGTACAGCCAGAGCCACGTCTGGCCAGGGTAGCTGCCGGTCTCGTTCATCATTCCCCAAAGGCTGCCGGTCAGATGCGCCTGGTCGGCAAGACCTGGGAAATAGCCGCCGTCACCGATGAAGAGCAGGGGCTGCGTGTAGTCGGTCTGGTAGAAGCGGCCGTTGATCACCAGCAGTCCGTCGAGGCCGCCCGCCTGGGCGACGCCCAGAAGGTTCGACATCATGACGGGCAACGGGCCGTAGTCGCCGTCGGCCACAGTCACCTTTCCATCCGTGACCTTGGCATCGGCAAGCGCTTTGGTATAGGCGTCGAGCCACTTCGATTGCTGGTCCGAGCCGGCCTTCTGCCAGGTGTCGAGCGCGGAGGTGAGGTCCGCGTTGCCAACGCTCGCCCTTTGCAGAGGCTGGATGACGAACGAGTTGGCGGAATCCACCGGGATGCGCGTTCCAAACCATTGCTGGGGAGCGATCGGCCCCCAGCTCTGGCCCTCGCCCGCAGTGTTATATGGATTGCCATACCCGGCGCTGGTGGTCGAGCCCGCGAGCTCACTGGTGGCAGTGGTCACGAAGTCCACGGGGTCGGATTGGGCCCAGTTCGCGACCGTTACGGGAGTGACGTCCGGCGAGGACAGAACCAGGGCAGCAAGAAGGGTCAGCAGGCCGACGCCGGCGAGAGCGATGAAAAGTTCCTTGACCAGGTCGTACGGCACCATCCGCACGCCGCGGTAGTACTCCTCCTGAATTGCGCCCATCGATTTCATGACCTGGCACCTCCTTCGGCGTCGATCGGTTTGACGACTCCGCGAGTGCGCACCAAGACAATGTGGACGACCACCAGGATCGTGACCCCGATGGGCAGCAACATCACATGCAGCCCATACATCTGGCCGAAGTTCAGCACGTTGAAGAAGGCCCCGATTCCGGCCGAGTTCATCGCGTCCTTGGCGTTGACGGCGATGAATTGAGCGTCGAAATTTTGCTGTGACAGGTAGCCGGTGAAGGCGGTGAGAATGCTGATCGCGAAGATGACCACACCGATCATCCAGGTGGCAGCGCGACCGTCGCGCCAGCCGGCCATGAAGTACTGGCCCCATAGGTGCAGGACCATGAAGATGAAGAACAGCTGCACGGACCAGAAGTGGAGGCTGTTGACGAAGCGGCCCAGCCCCGAGTCATGCCACCACTGCGGCCCCATGAACGAGAGGAGGACGCCGCTTGCGACCACCCAGACGAGCGCAGCGATCGTGACGACACCGAAGACGTAGACCCAGGAGCCGACGTAGTAGGGCTGCCGGTCCGGCAGCAGGTGGTCCATGGGCAGATGGCGGTCGATCGCCTGGCGGAGGCGCAGGGTCCAGCTCTTCGAGTCAGGAGAAGTCTCCAATTCGACGCTACTTCTTGCCGCCATCCTCGCCCTCCTCCGCGTGCGGGAACGGCGCGAACAATGCGATCGCGAAGAGCACGATCATCCCCCCGATCACGAGCAGGTTCGGCATGGAGATGAGGATGAAACCCCAATGAAAATACGTGGTCGGTGTATCCATACGTGCCACTCCTTATGTGATGTTCTCGACAAATCTGCCCTTTCCAGACGTTGGCGTCAATACGAACTTTTCCAGCCGCCGATCGGTAGGGCCTTAAGACCCGCCCGCAAGGGGACCAACGCCTGCCCCACAAGTCCCGGCGCCACGGGGACCTTTGACTCTCGCGAACTCCGGCGTCCCCACCGACACTCATCTCATCCTGAATTGAGGTGAGTTGAGATGTTCAAGAAGATCCTGGTTGCGATCGACGGTTCCACCTACTCGCAGCTGGCGCTCCCGGCCGCGATCGACGTGGCGACCAAGTTCGGCGGCGAGATCGTCGTCCTTCACGTGAGCGAGCACGACCGAGGCCGGGCCGTGGCGTACACGCTCGAAACGCCGGCCGAGGCAACGACGCTGGTCGGCGCCGCGGTCAGGACGGCCCGAGAGGCCGGAATCACCGCGAAGGGTCAGCTCATGGACGTTGCCGTCGGGCACGTTGCCAAAGCCATCGTCGAGACTGCGGAGGCCAACGCGATCGACCTGATCGTGATGGGGTCGCGCGGGCTGTCCGACGTCCAGGGGCTGATGCTGGGCAGCGTCACCCACAAGGTGATGCAGACCGCGGAGGTGCCGGTCCTGGTGGTCAGGCCGCCGAAGAAGAAGGAGCTGGCCGCCAACGGCGCGGTGGCGTCCTTCAAGGCATAGAGCACGCGGTCGCCGAAATCGGCAATGCTGACCAGGTGACCGCCACATACCCGAGCCATCGCGAGGCCACGGTGGTCCTCCGCGATGGCTCGACCGTCACCGTCAGGCCCATACGGGCCGAGGATGCCGCCGAGCTTGCCACGTTCTATACGGAGCTCTCCCTCGAATCACGCGTCTTTCGTTTTTTCGCCGCAGTCGCCAATGCGAACGCCTCGATTCAACGGATGGTCAACGTGGACTACACGGCGAGCTATGGCCTCGTCGCCGTTGCGGGCGCCAGGTTCCGGATCGTCGGGCATGCGATGTACGTCCAGATCTCGCCGCGGAAGGCCGAGATGGCCCTGGCTGTCGCGGATGCCTACCAGGGTCGCGGTTTGGGCACGATCCTGCTCGGCCAGCTGGCCGAGGCCGCTGCCGCCGCCGGGTACGACATGTTCGAAGCGGTGGTCAAGCCGGAGAACCACCGGATGCTACAGATGCTCCGGGAGAGCGGCTTTCCGGTCCATGCTCGCTCTGAGCCGGGCGAGGTTCATGCGGACCTCCCGACCAGGCTGACCCCCGACGGCGTCCTCCAATTCGAGGACAGGGAACGTCTTGCCGCCGTCGCCGCGGTCACCCACGTCCTCGCGCCGAAGTCGGTCGCGGTCATCGGCGCGTCGCGGCAGGCTGGAAGCATCGGAGAAGCCGTCGTCCACAACCTCATCGCGAACGGGTACTCCGGCCCTCTCTACCCGGTGAACCCGGCCGCGACCGAGATCGACGGCATTCCCGCGTTTCCCTCGGTGCTGGCCATCCCAGCCGACGTCGAGATGGCCGTGGTGACGGTGCCTGCCGCCGTGGTTGCGTCGGTCGCCCGCGAATGCGCCGAGAAAGGGGTGCGCGGACTGGTCGTGATCTCGGCGGGGTTCGGCGAGGCCGGGCCCGACGGCGTCGCTCTTCAGCGGGAGCTGCTCGATATCTGCCGGCAGGCGGGCATGCGCCTGGTCGGGCCCAACTGCATGGGCGTGATCAACACGGCGTCTGAAGTCAGCCTCGACGCCACCTTCGCCCCGGACAAGCCGATTCCCGGCCGCATCGGCTTTCTTTCCCAAAGCGGCGGCCTCGGGCTGGCGGTGATGGCGCGCGCCCAGGCCCTCGGGTCGGGACTTTCTTCGTTCGTCTCGGTCGGCAACAAGGCGGACCTGTCCGGCAACGACTTCATCCAGTACTGGGAAAACGATCGCCAGACCGACCTCATCATGCTGTACCTCGAGTCGTTCGGTAACCCGCGCAAGTTCGCGCGAGTGGCCCGTCGCGTCAGCCGCTCCAAGCCTATCCTCGCCGTCAAAGGCGGGCGCACCCAGGCGGGCAACCGCGCAACGTCGTCACACACGGGCGCCCTGCTGTCGGCTTCGGACATCACGGTCGATGCTCTTTTCCAGCAGGCGGGGGTCATCCGGACCGACACCCTGGCCGAGCTGTTCGACGCCGCCCTCCTGGTTGGCAGCCAGCCCATCCCGGCCGGCAACCGTGTGGCGATACTCACAAACGCAGGCGGGCCGGCCATCCTCTGCGCGGACGCCTGTGAGGCCAACGGACTCGTGGTGCCCCCCCTCCCGGAAGCGGTCCGCAAGGAACTGGCTTCGTTCATGGCCAAGGCCGGGTCGACCGGGAACCCGGTCGACATGCTCGCAGCGGCGGATGGCAAAGACTACGAGCGGGCGATCGCGGTTCTTGCCGGCAGCGACGGCGTCGACGCCATCATCGTCATCTTCACCCCGCCCCTGATCACCAAGGGCTCGGAGGTGGTGCGCGCCATCCACCGCGCCGCCCGCACGCTGCCGCGCCCGATCCCGGTGCTCAGCGTTTTCATGTCGAAGCAGGCAGCTCCGCGAGTGATCGAGTCTGGCGGTGTTCGCATCCCCCACTACCCATTCCCCGAGGAAGCCGCCCGGGCGCTCAGCCTGGTCGCTCGCTACGGCGCCTGGCGTGCAGCGCCAGACGAGACGGTCGCTGAGGTGGAGGGGGTCGAAGGCGATCGCGCGGCGGCCGTCATAGCGACGGCCCTGGCGACTGGACCCGGCTGGATGGCGCCGGCCGCGGTCGCGGAACTCCTCACCTGTTACGGAATCCCGATGGTCGAAAGCCACCTGGCCATTTCGGCGCATGAGGCTGGGCGCGAGGCCAAGCAAATGGGTGTTGAAGTCGCGCTCAAGGCGATCGCCAGCGGAGTGCTGCACAAGTCCGATGCCGGTGCCGTTCGTCTGCACCTCAACGGAGCAAGCCAGGTGGAGCTCGCGGCCAAGGAGATGGCGGACGCTCTGGAGCAGGCCGGTCATCACGTCTCTGCGTTCGAGATCCAGCCGATGGTGCCCGAAGGCGTGGAGATGCTCGTCGGAGTGGTTCAGGACCAGCATTTCGGACCGGTGCTCGCATGCGGAGCAGGCGGAACCGCGACCGAACTCTTGAAGGACGTGTCCGTTCGCATCACGCCGATCACAAAAGGTGACGCGGACCGCATGGTCCGGTCCCTGAAGACTTTCCCGCGCCTTGACGGCTACCGGGGAGCTGCGCGGGCGGACGTGCCTGCGCTGGAGGACGTGCTGCTCCGGGTGAGCGCGCTGGTCGAGGCTCACCCCGAGGTCGCGGAGATGGACCTCAACCCGCTCATCGTCCACTCAGCCGGTGCCGTCGTCGTCGACGCGAGGATTCGGCTCGAACCGGCAGCGGCCCGGCCTCCGATCGGCTCCCGCTGACCGGCTCCCGGCGCTCAGAATTCCGCCGCGACGAGCTCGGGATGCATGTTGACCTCGGCCAGCAGACGGCGCCGGCTCATCAGGCCGGGCGTGGCCCCAAAAACGCCGACGACCGACGACGCCTGCACGGTCCCCCATGCCATCGCGACCGGCAGCGGCCGGCCGAGCTGTAGAGCTGCGACGAGAGTGGCGCTATATCCGTCGCCCGCACCTGTCCGATCTACCACGGGCACCGAGAGCACCCCGGTCCGCAAGTAGCGGTTCCCGTCGAAGGCATAGGAGCCGCGGGTGCCGTCGGTCATGACAACCGTCTTCGGTCCCAGCCGCATCAGCGCCTCCAGCATTGCCTTGGGGTCGCCTTCGACGTGGGTGAGCTCACAGGCTTCGTGGCGGTTGAGGAGGAGGACCTCACTCGCCTGAAGCAGCGGGGCAAGCGCCCGTGCGCCCATACGCAGCTGGTGGGTGCCAGGACTGAACGCCAGGCGGGTGGGATGGCGCTTGAGGTGACTGCATAAAGCGTCGTGCAGCCGATTCACCGCGGCGCCGCGAGGTCCGACGGATGTCGCATAGATCCAGGCCACAGGTGGCAGTTCCGGCAGGTGATAGTTCCGGGGCTGGTGCCAGACGAAAAGGGTGCGCTCACCGCGGAACACCAGCGCCGTGCTGGCATTTGTGCTGTGCCTGCGGTCGACCGCCATCAGGGAGGTCTCGATGCCCTCGCGTTGCAGGTCGCTCAGGATCGAGCGCCCCTCGGCGTCGGCACCCGTGAAGCCGTAGATCCCCACGCGCAGGCCAAGCCTGCCTGCCGCCACGGCTGCGTTGACGCAGTTGCCGGCAGGCATGCGGTGAAACTCGTCGACTGGGATCTTGTCGGCATAGTCGATGCAGAGCTGCGTCTGGTCCGGACGAACCTGCAGCGCGAGGTGGGCATCGTGAATCTTGAGGAAGGTGTCGATCGTCGGATCCCCGATCGTGATCAGGTCGAGCTCCATCTGCGCCTCCGCTGTTAGCCTCGCAACTCCCATCACCCCACCACAGGGCCCAAATACCCCGCCTCACCGGGTCAATAGACCCTTTGGCTGCCGGGGTCGCACGCACAAGCTGAATGGCGGAGGCGATGGCAATGGCAAGAATTACGGTCACCCACCGACACGGTGAGAGTTTCGACATCCGGGTTCGCGGCTACGCGCTCATATCGGATGAGCCCATAACACTCGGCGGTGACGACGAGGGCCCTACGCCCACCGAGCTGATGGTCGCGGGCCTGGCCGCATGCGCGGCGGACGAGGTCGTCAGGTGCCTTGCAGCGATCGGTGAGAAGTTCGAGCCGACAGAGATCGGAGGGGACTTCGCCTGGGATGCTGAGGGTGGCCGGGTCGCATCCATCCGCCTCTCGGTCACGCTCCCGTGTGAGCTGAGCGCGAGCACCCGCGAGAAGGTCCTGAAGGCGATGCTTTCTTGCCCCGCCCGGAAGATGCTGGCGGAGCCCCCGAGCGTCGACTACAAGTTCGAGTCCGTCGAGGTTCCCGCCTCTGTCGCACCGGCGGTGGATGGTGGCGGCTGGCCGGAAGAACCTCCACCGGACGTCGATTCAGAGGGTTGAGGTGAGGCAAGAGCGACGATGAAGCTGGTGCGCAAGGTTTCCCACCCGGCCGCCACTACCACGGTTGGTGAGCTGATGGCGAGATCGATCGTCAGCGGCGACCCACGGAAGAGCATCGTGGAGGCCGCCGCCCAGATGCGCGCCCACCGGATCAGCGCGCTCGCCCTGCTCGACGGCAGCGCGATCGTCGGCATCATCACCGAGCGAGATCTCCTGCGCGCCATTGCGGACGGCCGCAATCCGGAGGCCACCCACATCTCCGAGTACATGACCCACTCACCGCGAACGATCGAGGCAGCCGAACCTGCTGCGAAGGCAGCCGAGATGATGGTCAGGCATCGCGTCCGGCACCTTCCGGTTACGGAGAAGGGCCGCCTGGTCGGATTTCTTTCCGCGCGCGATCTGCTGGCGCTGAAACCCTGGCCGAAGAAGCTGCCGATCGGCGAGAACTGGTGAGCTGAGTCGAGATCGGAGTCTCTATCAGCCTCCCGCTCACACAGCCCCGCGAGCGGATCGCAGCTGCACTGGAGCAGAGATCAAGAGAATTGGCCGCTTGCAATGGAGGACCAATTCGTGGCTGACGCTCCCCAGCACCAGTTCCGCGATCCCACCCCTGCCTCGGCGACCGACCACCACGACGTCGGCATCGACGCTGTCGGCCACCTGTGCGATCACGGACGCCGGCCGCCCATCGTCCATGACGGTCCGGTATTGCACGCCCGCTTTCTTCAACTGCTCGCACCAGGTCCCTTCGAACTCCTTTTCGATCTGGGCACGCCACTCCGGATCGAACTGCACCGGGGCCACCGGAGCCGTGTACCCGGTTTCAAAGTAAATGGGCGGCGCGATCGCAAATACGGCGATCACCTCCGAGCCCATTCCCTTGGCCATCCGAACCGCCCACTCGACTGCCGCCTCCGCGTGTTCGGAGCCGTCCACGCCGACGACGATCCGCCTGATGCCTGTGCTCTTGGTCGCCATGTTTCAACTCCTGACCAATTTCGTTACCGATTTGAATCTCACGGCTCAGCCCATCGAAGCGCGGAGGTTGGCACCCAGTGGTCGCACGCCCGGCGCCGACCGCTCGGGGTTGAGCCCGAACAACAGCCTCATGATCGGCCACCGCCGAACCGCGAATTCGTAGATGCCCAGCGTGATGCAGGCGACCAGCACGAGGATCAGCGCGAACTTGGGCCACACCCCGAGGTTCCAGGTCACCACGAAAGACGCAATCAAAAGGACGACCGGGTGGTGGATCACATACACGGGGAGGATTGACTCCTCCGCATAGCGCAAGGCTGGATTCGGAAAGTTGAGCCAGCGAATGCCCAGGTACATGACTGCCAGCAGCCAGGACCAGATGAAGAGGCTCCAGCAGATCGGTTGAGCGACCTGGACGCTCGCCGCGCCCGCGGCGTCTCCAATCAAATAAGCCTTGGTGATGTACGGAAGGACGGCGATACCCACCCCGCTGAGCAATCCGGCTGCCAGCAGCCAGCGAATCTGACGCAGGATCGCCGCCTCGAAGCGACGATCGCTGAAGAAGACCGCCCCCCAAAGGAATGCCAGCGTGTAGGTCGCCACGTCGGCCCAGTCCTGATACTCGGGAAACCTGGGCCGGAGGATGAGCTGTGTGATGGTGAGCGGGGCCGCCAGCACGAGCAGACCGCCCCTTCGATCGGCGACGCGGACGAGGAAAGACCTGACGGGCAAGCCGGCGGGGCTCCGCAGCCACACCAGGGCCGGTGCGCAGGCGAGCGTGATCGCGAACAGATAGGCAAGGAACCACAGGTGCAGCCAGTACTGGCTGATGAACTGAAGGGTCCAGCTGAAATGAAAGTTGCGAAAGAAGGCGACGTAGAACGCGCCGAACGCGTCGATCGAAGGCGGTGGGTTGGCGCTGCTCACGAATCTCTGCAGCGGGGAAAGGATGAGCAGGCCAGGGATCAGCGGCACGATCAAGCGGAGAAAGCGCTTGCGCAGGAAGCCCGCCAAGGCGTGGGAACGGAGCCCAAACCAGGCGTCGGCACCGGCGATCAGGAACATCGCGGGGATACCCCAGGGAAAGCAGAAGCCGGCGAACGCGCTCAGGACGATGCTCCGCTGGTGATTGGACACCAGCCATGTCCCCACCGAAAAGACCAGCGCCACATGGAAGACCACGATGCCGTAGACGATCAGCACCTTCAGCCAATCGAGGTAGTGGATTCGTTCCTGGCTCAACTCGAGGTCGAGTTTCCGTCCGGACGGACCGCTAGTCAGGGACCGAAAGACCCTCGAACTTATGGCCTCTCAGCAGCCAGGCTCCGGTGGCTACGAACCAGATGGTCAGGACGAGCGTGAACGGCCTCTGGAAAAAGCCGTCCGGATACGACAGGACCGGGCGGAGGCCGATGGCCAGCGCCTCGATTGCCAGGGTCGCAACACCGACCGCCAGCCACAGCCGGCGTGGAGGCGCGAGGTGAAGATGGTTGCCGGATCCAATGAAGAGGACCAGCGGCGCTACGCTGGCAATCGCAAAGCAGGTCTGCGCCATGGTGCCATGGAGCAGGCCGGCGACGAGCGAGTTGGGATCCTGCGGGAAGGCCCCTGCCGCAACCATGAAGATTCCGGTGAACACGACCATGAGCGCGCCGGCGCGCCAGGCCTGGCCACCCCGGATCGAGAACCACAGGCCGAGGCCCAGCACGACCGTGAGCAGGCCCGGGACGAAGAAGAACCCGAGGGCGAAAAGACCCGCGTCAGGGGTGCCACGCGTGGCGAGATCGCTGAAAGGTCTTGTCAGCAGGTTGTAGCCGTGGCGTGAGACCCCGGTGGCGATGAACCCAGTCCACATGATCAGCGGCGTGGCCAGGGCAGCCAATCCGGCCGCGCGTCGCCAGTCGAGGTTGAGCACCAATAGATGTTATCCCCGCCGGGAATGCAGGCAAAACGGCCTGGGTGCAGTTCGGTCAGGCCGCCCGGCGGTGCGGCCGGGACGATTGGCGGGATGACGGGCGGCGGAGCTGCGACTTCTCGAGCGCTCTCACCACAGCTTCGATCTCAGCCGCCAGACGTTTCGGTTGAGGCACCAGGTCGGGGTCGGCCACGATCCCAATACAGATCTTCCCGTCCCAGCTCACAGCCGCCACCGACAGCCCGAGTGCGGGCGACAGCGGAATCATCGGATAGCACGCCGTGATCGGGTGACCCAGCAAGAAGAGCGGTTCATCGGGGCCGGGAAGGTCCGAAAAGATCAGGTTGGCCGCCGGCAGTGCAGCCGCGAACCTCACCACCGTTTCGTGTAGCGCCCGCGGCAATCGCCCGGCCGCCTCGATCAGCAGCGACATTCCGGCCGCGGCATGTGCGGTACGAAGCGTCGACTTCGCGGTGGCGATCCGCCGGACCAGAGCACCAAGATCGCTGGTGTCGAGGGGCAGATCCACGAATACCGCCGTCACGTGATTCCCGAGCTCCGTGCCGGCGGCGGACGGCCGCGTAGACACCGGGAGCATGGCGCGCAAAGCATGTGGCATTCGGGGGTAGCGTTCGCGTGCCAGCCGACGGCTCAAGCCTGCTGCGACCACCGCCAGCAAGACGTCGTCCACGCTTCCGCCGAACCGGCGCTTGAGCCGTCTGATGACGTCCACGGGAAGGGTCGCCATGGCGAATGCTCGGCCGCCGCCGACTGAACCGTTGAACGGTCCCGACAGCGCGATCGGGCCGCTCGCAACCGTAAAAGCAAGCCCGACGAGGGCTTGCGCAAGGTCGGTCACGGTCGGCCGCCTGGGCCGAGCGAAACGGAGCGAAGGGAGGCCGCCGTTCTCCAACCTGCGATGAGGCCGCGCCCGGTCGAAGAGAACCTCGGCCACCTGCATTCCGCCGATGCCGTCGGTGATGGCGTGATGGGTCTTCAGCACCAGCGCCTGACGCTCGCCTGCCAGGCCGTCGATCAGATGCATCTCCCAGAGCGGCCGATCACGTGAAAGCAGGTCGGCATGGATCTGAGCGCACAGGCCGGCCAGCTGTGAGGTGCTCCCGGGAGCCGGAAGGCGATGCTCGAACAGGTGCGCGTCCAGATCAACGTCGGCCTCGACCCACCCCGGTCGCCCCAGGCCGAGCCACCCGGGGCTCACGCGCCTGCGGAACTTGGGCAGCCGCGCCGCTCGTGCGGCGACGAGGCGACGGAGATCCTTGAGCGCCAACGGTCCGCCGGCGCCGGCCGTCGCATCGAATACGACCACCCCGGCCACGTGCATCGGCAGGCCCGGACGCTCAAGGGCCAGAAACGAGGCTTCGAGCGCAGTCGCCCGTGTGTGCGCAGCCACGGCCTCACCGTAAGGCTCTGTGCCAGAGCCGCCCAGGACCTACCGTCCCGCCTGCTGCGGGTCTTACGCCCCTTTTCCCATCCGGCTGACGGATCCACGATCTCAGTGAGATGTGCGCCGTGGCCATCGAGATCGAGGGGCGGTCTGGCGAGGCCCTGTCGAGAGCTGACCTCGCATGGCTGCATGCCGACGAGCCGACGAACCACTTCATCGTCACCTCGCTCGCGCTCTTCGACAAACCCTTGGTGGCCCAGCGATTCAAGACGATGCTCTCGCAGCGGATCGGGCTTCACCCGCGCCTCCGCCAGGTGGTCACGCGGCCGTTGAACCCATTGGCAGCCCCGCGGTGGACGCCCGCAGCCGACTTCGATCTCGACGCCCACATCCACCGCGCCGCGCTGCCCGGCGCCGGCGACACCGCAGCGCTGGCCGCCTACATCGGTGACCTGGTCGGCCGCCCGCTCGACGTCGACCGGCCGCTGTGGGAGTGCCACATTGTGGATGGACCGGGCAGCGGTGGTGCGCTCATCACGCGCTTTCACCATTCGCTTGGCGACGGACAGGCCATGGTGCGCATGCTGCTATCGCTCACCGATGACGTCGCGACAGGATGGAAACGGCCACTTCATGGCACCCGACCGGCGCGGGAACACCGTCCCGCGGCGCCACCGCTCCCATCGTTGCCCCAGATTCCCGATGTTCCTCTTCTGGCACGGGCCGGAATCGACGCCGTGGGCACCCTGGCACGCTTGACGCTGCTCGACCCTGACCCACCGACCGCATTGCGAGGAGGGCTCACCCTGGTGAAGCGGGTCGCATGGAGCCGACCGCTGTCGCTGGCGGCGGTCAAGGACACGGCCAGAGCGGCCGGCACGACCGTGAACGACGTCATCGTCAGCGTGATCGCAGGCTCGCTCGGCAGCTACCTACGCAAAGCGGGCCAGGATACGCGCGGACTGCGGATTCGCGCAATGGTGCCAGTGAACATGCGCGCCGCGAACGACTCCGCGATGGCCGGAAATCGATTCAGCCTGGTCTACCTGGAGCTGCCGCTCGGAGTGATGGACGCGCGCGAGCGTTTGATGCGAGTGAAGATCGAGATGGACCGTATCAAGGCGTCGAAAGAGCCCGTGGTTGGTTGGCTGCTGGTGCAAGGCCTGGGCCTGCTGCCGGCTCCGCTCGAGCATATCGCCTCCGCGTTCTACGCGGACAAGGCGAGCCTTGTGCTGACAAACGTGATCGGTCCCGCCAGGCGCATATACCTGGCCGGTTCACCAATCGAGCAGATGACGTTCTGGGAGCCCGAGTCAGGTGGGTTGGGCCTCGGCATCAGCATCTACAGCTATGCCGGCCAGGTCACCATCGGCGTCGTGTCAGATCGGAACCTGGTGGCGGAACCGCACGAGATCACCGAAGGTGTCGAGAAGGAGTTCGCGGAGCTCGCCAGCGCCTAAGCGCTGCGGCGCGCCGGCGGAAAGAGCTCCTCGGGCCAGCTGGACGGCTTGGTGTTCGGCCGGCGCAGGCGCTCGGCCCGGGCGCGCGGCAAGGCGGACAGCTGGTCGCCCAGCTCCGTGCCACGCAGGGACTCGGTCGTCGTCCTGATCGCACACCTCACGACCTCGTCCAGCCTCCTTCGGCTCATGTAATTGAAGCCCATCACCCGCAGGTCGTCCGCGTGCGGCTCGATCAGTAACACGCGCTTCTCACTTCGCCTGAGAGCCTGCGCTTCACGATCGATGAGGCGCCGGTTGTCCCCTCTTACAAAGGCTGCGATGGGGCCGGTCGGCTCGAGGAGGCCGCCACGGTGGCGGGA
>DASWBA010000075.1:0-4899 GCA_036390825.1 Candidatus Dormiibacterota bacterium | reverse complement strand
AGGGTTCGAATCCCTGCTCCGGGGTCCGACTAACAACCACCCTGCAACCGAGTTAGCAGACGGGCAGCCTTCGAGTAGGGGGCATTGATTGCACTTTGGGGCTTGGGGCTTCTGTATGCCGCTTGGAGACCTATTCAGAACGGGTAACGGACTTGGGGCAATCAGGCCATCGCCGAAGAAGTCATCGCCGTCCTCCAGGGCAAAGAACCCCGCTGGCGAGTGCTGGCGAACGATTAGAGCGGCTGCCGTTCGCGTTTAGGGCAATCCCGGGGAGTTTAATGAAACGGCACATGCGGAGACTCCAAAGTTGGCGACGGAACTTATCCTGATCCGGCACGGCCACGCGGTCCGCGTCAACGGCGACTACGTTCATGCGCCCTTGACCTCTGTCGGGCAGGCTCAGGCTGCGATGACCGGCGAGTATCTGAGCGCAGCCGAGAATCATCTCGATGGTTTTTACGCGAGTCCTCTGCGCCGCACCCAGGAAACGGCCGGCATCATCGCCGCAAAAATCGGACAAAACGCGGAAATTCGAGACGGCGTGCAGGAGCTGCGCTTCAGGGAGCTGCCGGCGCTGGTGATGTTCGAGCTTCTCTCGATCACCGATCCTGTCGAAGACTATCTGGATGCACACGCCGGCGTACCCATCCGCTGGCCCATCGAGGGACGCGTTTCCATAGTGCTGTTGGACATCGTAGCCAAACATCCCGGGCAGCGGGTGGCCGTCGTCACTCACAGCGGCGTGATCTCCGCGGCCTTGTCCTGGTATCTGCCCGAAAAACGCTGGCAGTGGTATCGCATGATCGCCGGCAATTGCTCGCTCACACGCCTCAACGTAGAAGGCAGCCACGCGGCGTTGTTGGCAGTCAGCGACGTGCAGCATTTGAGTCCCGCCTCCCAGACCACCCACCCCGCGGCGGCCACCGTCGAGATAGTCAAGCATACTCACCCTGCCGCGAAACCCGCCATTCTTACCCGGGCGGCAGATAAAATTAAGTGATCGGGCGGTCAACACGCGGCTGTTGATGAGACTCCACATCGATGAGGGAGTGGGTTGCGTGCGCGCATGGCTACCGCTAGGAGTTCGAGGACGTGATCCAGCTCGCGATCTGTGCCCGTGAGTTCACTCCGAGCTTGTTCATGATGTGGCGGATATGGGTGGCGACGGTGGGATCGGAGATGAAGAGGCGCGCTCCGATCTGCTTATTACTCAAGCCTTCGGCGACCAGTCGCGCGACTTCGACCTCCCGCTTCGCGAGTGGCCCCGCCTCGATGCTTTCTGTCGCGACTTCGGCTTGATCGGATTGCCCAAGTGCCAGGCGCAATGCCGCCTCGCGGCTCAAGCGCTTGCCGGTCTTGAATTCGGCCTCGAACTTTGATGCCCCTAGTGCTGCAACCGCCGACTCTTTGGCTGCGGCGAGCAAGGGGACTGACGGTCCGTAGATGATTGCGCCGGCGCCCGTTGCGACGGTTTCCGCCGCCCCGAGCAGCTGTGCCCCGAGTCGTGCCTGGCCAGAGCTCGCGGCATGCCAGCCTAGAGCCGCCAGCGAGTAGTACTGGGCGATCCGGTGGTCGATCTGCTGAGCGATCCGCAGCGCTTCGACGAACCGTAGCTTGGAGGCATCAAGGTCGCCGGCCATCATCGCGACCGTGCCGAGCACTTGAAGCATCGTCTCAAGTTGAAAGAGATCACCAGCCTCTCGACTGAGGCGAACGCCCTCTGAGCACATCGCGCTGGCTCTGTCCATGTCTCCCTGGAAGACCGCATGAATGGCTCGCGCCAGCACCAACTCGATCGTCGCTGGGTAGTCGTTCAGAGCCGCGGTCATCGCTTCAGCCTCATCGAGGTAGCGGCTGGCGGCCGCAAAATCGCCGTTCGCGTCCTCGGCTGTCGCCGCAATTGACAGTGATTCCGACAATTGGGCGAGCTGGTGCGATTCTCGCGCCGTCGCTACCGCTCGAGCGATCCATGGCCGGGCGGCGGCCGGATCGCCCTGCAGCAGGCTCAGCCATCCACGAAGGTAATAGGCCCGCACCAGCCCTTGCGGAGACGCCTCGCCGGATGCGAGCAGTTGATCGAACCAGCGCACACTCTCTGTGGTCCCGCGCGTGATCCAGTAACGACCGATCGCGGCGGCAAGGTCGAGCCCGCGAGCGAAGTCGCCGCGAGCAAGGCATCGCTCGAGGATCAGTCGGATGTTGTCGATTTCCAGCTCGATCCACTCGAGCCACTGGACCGGCTGATAACGAGCTTGGTCCGCAGATCGGAGACACCTGGTTCGGTAGTACTCGAGGCATCGCTCCTCGAGAACGTCCACCTCATTCGCGTCTCGCAGCTTGAAGCCGGCATATTCGCGCATCGTCTCGTGCAGCCGATACCACGCAAGTCCCTTGACGTCCTCTTTCATCACAAGGGATTTGTCGACCAAAGATGAAAGCAGGGCCAACGCTTGCGCCACCGGGACATGGTCGAAGGCACAAACCGCGTCGATATCGTCGAGGCTGAACCTGCCCGCGAACACGCATAAACGCCTGAAGAGGGCCTGTTCGCCGGCCGTTAACAGGTCATGACTCCAGTCAATCGTCGTGCGGAGTGTTTGATGCCTCGGCAGCGCGGCGCGACTTCCTCCGGTGAGGAGAGCAAAACGATCGGTCAAGCGTTCGAGGATCTGTTCAGCTGTGAGGACTCTGGTTCGGACTGCGGCGAGCTCGATCGCCAGCGGCAGGCCGTCGAGCCGCCGGCAGAGATGAACGACCGCGGCCTGATTCGAGTCGGTCAGCTCGAAGGTGCCGGATGCCGCCGCCGCCCGCTCTGAAAACAGCATCACGGCTTCGTTCTGTCGCAGCTGACTGAGCGCCGCCGTTCCGTCCCCTGGAGGTAATTCGAGCGGCGGGACCGGCACCACGTGCTCCCCAAGTACCTGGAGCGGTTGACGACTTGTGGTGATCACCCGCACATCGGGCGCAGCGCGAAGCACTTCGGCCACGAGCTGACCAGCCGCTTCGAGCAGGTGCTCACAGTTGTCCAGCACGAGCAACAGCTGTTTGTCCTGTAGGTAGGACACGAGGATTTGCAGCGGCTCCGTTGCAGCCTGGTCTCTGAGGTCTAGGGCCGCGACCGCGGCATTGGCCACCAGGCCCGCATCACGTACTTCTGCGAGCGCGACCAACCAGGCGCCGGCCGCGAAGCCCCGCCCCAGGTCGCTTGCAATCCGAATCGCAAGCCGGGTTTTGCCCACACCACCCGGCCCAACGAGGCTGACCAATCGGGCCGTCGTGAGCTTCTTTCTGAGCTCCGCAAGCTCATGACGGCGTCCGATGAAGCTAGTCGCCTCAGCGGGCAGATTGCCCGGCGGGTGGCTGGGCCTGGTCATCGTGAATACGACATTACCCCGGTGGTCGCGGTCCAAATCCGCTGCACTACGCATCGAATCATCCATTCAGACGATTCGCACGGTGCCCCGGCAGGCCCAGCCTGACAGGCATGGCACAGGAGCTATCGAACCACCGAGTCGAGGTGACCTTCGTCGGCCCGCCTCCGGTGCGACAAATCGCGCGCGCGTCAGGGGTCACCGAGGTGGAGGTCAACGGCCGCCAGCTGCGCTGCTTTGTCTGTGGCAGCTTTCAGCCGTTTCTCGAAGCCTTGCACGGTTCCGAGGTCATAAGCCTGACCTCCACACGGTCATCGTGTCGATGACCTCCTCAAACAAAAGGAGCTTCAGATGAGTCCACATAGAAAGACCTCGCTTGCCGCTGGCGTGCTCTACCTGCTCACCTTCGTCTCGATCCCGACCCTCGCTCTCTACGGACCGGTGAAAGGTGCGAATTACATCCTCGGCGCCGGCCCTGATACCGGTGCGTTCGTCGGCGCAATTCTCGAGATCATCGTCGCCCTTGCCGGCATGGGCACAGCAGTCGCGCTGTTCCCGGTGCTCAAGAGGCAGAACGAAGGGGTCGCGATGGGCTTCATCGGATCGCGAACCATGGAAGGCGCCGCCCTCTTCGTCTGCGTCGGCTGCATCTTGTCGGTCGTGTCCTTGCGGCAGGCCGGTGCAGGACCTGATGCGTTGGTCACCAGCCATGCGCTGGTCACCATGTACGACCGGATGTTTCTCCTCGGAGGAAGCCTCATGCCGGCCATCAACGCCCTGTTGCTGGGCACCCTGCTGTACCGCGCGCGCCTGGTCCCCCGCGTTATTCCTTTGGTCGGACTCATCGGGGCCCCCCTGCTCATCGCGGGAGACCTCGCTGTTCTGTTCGACCTCATCGGCCGAACGTCCACACCGGCGCTGGTAACCGCGCTCCCGATCGCGCTATGGGAGTTTTCGCTGGGCGTCTGGCTGGTCGTCAAGGGCTTCAAGCCCTCTGCCATCACCGCCCTTTACAGCCGGCCTGCCGGCATGGACAACGCTTCCCTGGCCCCTGTGCCGGCTGCTCGTTAGAGCTCCCGCCTCCGTCCGGCAGTACCTGGAGCCCGGCTTCGGCCGGGCTCCAACGCAGTGAATCACCCTGAGTTTCGTGGAGGCTAACGGCCTTGGAATTCTGAACCCGGGTGTCTCACGGTCCCAGGGCCGTGCGCGCGCTGATATATCGGCTGTGCAATTGCCATGCGCGAGTTCAATCGACGGTCCGCGGACACCTAAGGACGGGGCTCAGCCGCCGAGTTCCTGGCGAATCTGTGCCCCGTCTGTGGCCCGGCAGCCTTAGACGACGCCAGAAATCGCCGATTTTGAATACAAAACTGGTCGGGGCCCGGGATTTGAACCCGGGGCCTCACGGTCCCGAACCGCAGTAGCGCCCGGTTCGGGGCGTGCCGCCAGAGGCCGTTTGAGTTCACCCCGTCCGCGGCCTCAGCCCGCTAGGGACCGTTGCGTGACGCCCGAAGCCGCCTGGGTTGCT
>DASWBA010000074.1:0-4065 GCA_036390825.1 Candidatus Dormiibacterota bacterium | reverse complement strand
TATCTCGCCTCGCAGAGCGCCCGACAGTGCGGCCCCTGCGTCTTCGGGCTCTCGGCAATCGCCGCCGCCACACAACGGCTCGCCACACGCTCGCCCCAGGTCGGCGATCTCGACCGCATCGTTCGCTGGACCGCGCAGCTGACCGGCCGCGGCGCCTGCCATCACCCTGATGGCGCTGTGGCCCTGGTTCGAAGCGCGATCCAGCTGTTCGCCGAAGACTTTGCCGAGCACCAGCGCCGTCGCTGCCTGACGGTTTCCAGCCCCCAGCGCGTGGCGGTAGCCTGATGGACGCATTCCTCGAAGTCGACCGGATCCGATGTGACGGACACGGGATCTGCGCCGAGCTGCTTCCCGAGCTGATCAGCCTGGACGACTGGGGCTACCCGATCGTCAAGAAGGGTCCGGTGCCCGAGCACCTGGAGGAACTCGCCCGACGCGCCGTCGACGACTGTCCGGTGCTCGCCCTCCGGCTGGCGCGCGCCGCTTTCTCACCGAGTCGGTCGATCGCCTAGCGGCCCTTCAACGCCATGTCCCGCCAGCACGCGAGCGATTGACCTTCTATCGGTCCCAGTATAGAATGTGGTAGTCGCAATGGGGGATATGCCGCCACGTCAGCAACAGCTCGACCGCTGCATCTATCCCCGG
Source organism: Candidatus Dormiibacterota bacterium (assembly GCA_036390825.1). Taxonomy (GTDB): domain Bacteria; phylum Chloroflexota; class Dormibacteria; order CF-121; family CF-121; genus CF-13. Next base: position 3,420 of record DASWBA010000074.1, on the reverse strand, counting down.
CCCTTCGCTGAGGACTTCGCCGACTGTCCCGCATACCAGGCGACCAGCTTTCTCGCGAGCGACTCCCGCAATCAGCCGCTGGGCGAATGGCGTACCTGCCGCCACCTGACAGCCGGCAACGAGCTGGAGAACCGGGGGCGATTCTACCCGCGGTGCGCCCTCGGCAGCCGGCCGCAGCGACTGCAGTGGCTCGCCCAGGTTAGCCCGGCCCGGCTGGATGTCGTCCGGGCTTTACAGGACGAGTTCGATGGGTTCAGCATGCCGCACCGGAGGCAGCTCTCTGAGGCACGGTCCCGGCTGCACGCTGGATCTCGCTCCGGCGCGTTGGAAGCTGAGATCCAGGAGTTGATCGAAGGCTTCCTCGAGGCGATCGATCGCTTTCTCAACGCCAACGACGCGCGCTTTCACGATGTCGGGCTGCCGACCCAGCCGCTGCGGCTTCTGATCAGGGAATGGGTCCTGGCCTGGGTTCGCACCCCCGAGATGGCGACGCCGCGGCTGCCCGACGCCGCGCTTGAAGTCTTCGCCAATCCGGTCCGCGCCTTCGTCGGCCTGCCGACGGAACCGGCCGCGGAGTGGACGAGGAGGCTGTGGGACCGTCCAATCTACTCGGATACCATCCTCCAGATCCTGCCCACCGTGGACCCTCCCGGCATTGCTCTGGTGGGGGATGTCGAAGCGTCCAACGTTCAGGCGGTGCAGCGTGCGCTCGCCGGACTCCCGGCCACCGAGGGCGACGTGCACCTCGACTTGAGCGGCCTGCTGTTCTGTGACCTCGGCGGGCTGCAGGCGATCGTTCGTGCCGCGCAGGCGCTCGAACCCGGCCGGCGCCTGGTCCTCCACGGCATTCCACGACAGCTCGAGCGTGCCCTCGAGATTGTCGACTGGGCCCCACTGCCGAACCTCAGCATCGCATCCGCGGCAACTAGTGTGGAAAAGGCCGCATATCAGTCATGACGGCAACAAGGTTGCTCAACGAGCGTGGATTCCGGCACGAAGCGCTGCTCTACGCCGGCATGGACCAATTCGTCGCCCGCACTGTGCCCTTCATCATGGACGCCCTCGAAGCCGACGAGCCGATCCTGGTGGTGGTAAGCCGGCCGAAGATCGAGCTGCTCCGCACCGCAGTCGGCAGGGACGCAGACCGTGTGGAGTTCCGCGACATGGCCGAGGTGGGGGCAAACCCTGCCCGCATCATTCCGGCCTGGCAAGACTTCGTCGAGGCCCACGCGAACGACGGCCGGCGGCTCCGTGGTATCGGCGAACCGATCTACCCCGAGCGGACCGCCCCCGAGCTGGTCGAATCGCAGCGTCACGAAGCCCTGCTGAACGCTGCCTTCGATGGCGGGCCCGACTTCTGGCTGCTCTGCCCCTATAACACGCAGGCGCTCAACCCGACTGTGGTCAAGACCGCGCGCCTGACCCATCCGGTCATCGCCGATGGCCATAGCACCAGCGCGAGCGATTTGTATCCGGGCGCGGCCGCGTCGGTAACGCCGTACGATAGGCCGCTACCCGAGCCGAGTTCTCTCCGTGCAACGCTGATGTTCGATGCGCAACGGCTCGCGGCGGTTCGGCGTCTGGTCTCGCGCGAAGCAGCGAACGCCGGTTTCGCGACGCGACCTATCGCCGACCTGGTGCTGGCGGTCAACGAGGTCGCGACCAACAGCGCGCAGCACGGCGGTGACGCGGGAACGCTGCGCGTCTGGCGTGATGGCGGTGTCCTCGTCTGCGAGGTTCATGACCGCGGACACTTCAAGGATCCGCTCGCCGACCGCCGTAAGCCGGCCCCGGGCAGGGACGGCGGGCGTGGCCTATGGCTCGCCAACCAGCTCTGCGACCTGGTGCAGGTTCGCTCCCTTTCGAGCGGGACCACGGTCCGCCTGCACATGCACCGCGACCGATCACGCTAATCTGATCTTCGCCATGCCTGATGCGGTGATCGTTGCCTATGGTCGCTCTCCGATTGGCCGCGCCAATAAGGGATCGCTGGTGGACATGCGCCCCGACGACCTGGCCGCCCACGTCGCCACCAGGGTGATGCAGAAGGTTCCCCAGCTCGATCCGACGACGCTCGATGACCTGATTTGCGGTTGCGGTCTGCCCGCCGGCGAACAGGGCTTCAATCTGGGACGCGCCATCAGCATCCTGACGCGCTTCGATGTGCCAGGTACCACGGTCAATCGCTATTGCGCTTCGTCGCTGCAGACGAGCCGGATGGCGTTCCACGCCATCAAGGCGGGCGAGGGCGAGGCATTCTTGTCGGTCGGGGTGGAATGCGTCTCGAGGTACGTGAACGGATTCGCCGACCAGCCCGATGCCCAGAACCCGCGACTCCAGCCCCGCAACAGCGAGGAGTACCCCGACATCTATATCGCGATGGGGGAGACGGCGGAGAACGTGGCGGACTTGAAGCAGATCAGCCGCGAGGAAATGGATCGTTATGCCGTCAAGAGCCAGACTCGCGCCGTGGAGTCCCGCGACGGCGGATTCTTCGACCGGGAGATCATCCCGGTGCCGCTCAAGAATGGCAGCACGATGCAGCGGGATGACGGCCCGCGGCCGAACACCACCGTGGACGTGCTGGGGACGCTGAAGCCGGCCTTCCGCGAAAACGGGCGAGTCACTGCCGGCAATTCGTGCCCGCTGAACGACGGAGCGGCCGCGGTCGTGATCACCTCCGACCGCAAGGCGAAGGAGTTGGGTCTCCGGCCGCTGGCACGGATCATCGCCACCGGGGTCACCGCGCTCGAACCGGAGATCATGGGACTCGGCCCGATCGAGGCCTCGCGCCAGGCGCTGAAGCGGGCAAAGATGACGATCGACGACATCGACATCGTCGAGATCAACGAGGCATTTGCCGCCCAGGTGATTCCCTCCGCGCGCGAGCTGGGCATCGACCCCTTCAGCGACAAGCTCAATCCGCATGGCGGCGCGATCGCGCTCGGCCACCCATTCGGGATGACCGGGGCCCGCATCATGTGCACGCTGCTGAACGGCCTGGCCACGGACAACAAAACTATCGGCCTGGAGACGATGTGCGTCGGTGGCGGCCAGGGGATGGCCATGATTGTCGAGCGTCTCAGCTAGCGGTCTGCCGTGACCGACGTTGGGATCGAGACCGGGAGCAAGCGAACCTTCGCCTTCGCCCTCGACTGGCCGGGGTGGTGCCGGGCGGCGAAGGACGAGCCTGCAGCACTCCAAGCCCTAGCCACCTACGCGCCGCGTTACGCGCCGGTTGCAAAAAAGGCGCATGTCGCGTTCGACCCGAAATCGGCGGCAGCCTTTCGCGTGGTGGAACATCTTGCCGGTACGGCCACCACCGATTTCGGAGCGCCCGACGCGGTGGCAAAGCGCGACACCACGCCGCTCGCGGCACCTGAGGGCAAGCAAATCGCTGCCCTTGTCAATGCGGCGTGG
>DASWBA010000073.1:0-3146 GCA_036390825.1 Candidatus Dormiibacterota bacterium | reverse complement strand
GGCGACGCATCACGTGTTCTGGAACATGAGCGACCGCGGTATCCCCCGCTCGTTTCGGACCATGGCGCGGTAAGCGTATTTGTCGGCTCAAGGCCGGCGACGACGCCGTTGCGGGCGCTCCGGGGCGGCGCGCGCCAGTTTGGCCAGGACGGAGGCGAAGCTCGGGCAGGGCACAGGGTCAGCGGACTGGGACGGGACGTGGACCTGCGCTGAGGAGCATTCAATCCTCCGCCTGGACCTCTGATGCCGTGTTCTCGCAGAACTCCTTGGCCTCCTCGATGGAGTCGCATACCTCCGTCATCACGCCGCCGTCCGGGTCGGTGATCTCTACGCCCCACACCTCCTCATCCTCGTCCTCGGTGATGGTGTACGAGTACCCGTTGAGGTGCGCGACGACTGTGTTCGGGGCTGTCTTCTCCCATGTGAGCATCGGTTTCGCTCCTTCTGTGCCCCCGGCCCTGTGCCGTGGTTGCTTCGAGTTTCCTACTTTTTGCCCGGCTCGCCCCAACCGATTCGGAGCATCCGACATCGTCGCCGTAGAAGCACTCAAGGTCGAATTACCCTCAGAAGCCGCCGCTACCCTCCTCATTGGACTTCCCGGGGCTGAGAGGAGAGCCCATTGGGTATTGAACTTTTTGCGGTGCAGCGCATCTCAACTTCTGCCGTTTCATGGATAGTGGCAATTATCCATCAAACGTCACGGAAGATGCTGGGGGACAGCATGATCGGGTCCAGTTCCATCGGCTAGAAATGTCACAGTGATGTATTCACTTCGGCCCGGCCCCGCAGCGAAGTCAGCCGTGGCGGCATCGCCTGCGCCTCGGCGGGCGGAGCTTGGCACGCTCTTCTACCATCTTTCGGTTGCGGGACGGATGATCGGAGCGGACGGGTGGTTACGTCCGCTCGCAATCGGTTTAGCCTGCCCGGTCGAGAAGACGGTTATGCGGAGCGCGTGGATCGCTCGATGAAGCGGTCGGCCACATGCTGCGCCCATGCGGCGACCGTCATCGCCGGCGGGCCGCCCACGGGACCGGGCAGCGCGGCCGCGTCGGCGACGAAGAGCCCGTCGAGGCCGAAGACCTCGCCGTTCGAATCGACGACGCCGCTCTCGAGAGTTTGCGCCAGACACGCGCCGCCCGTCGGGTGAACGGTGAGGGGCCGCTGAAAATGCCGAATGCGCTTGCCGGTCGCCGCGGAGATCATCGCGTAGGCGTCGATTAGGTCGCCGAAGATCGCGCTGTGGGTCGGATCGTATTCGATCCGCATGCGACCGTGCCTGCAGCGGACGATACCGTCCTGCGTGTCCGGTCCCATCCCGACGATGAGCGACCCGTGAATCATCTTGTGCTTCAACCAGGTCGGAAGTGGCATGCCTTCGGGGCTGGGCGCCGCCGCGTCGGCGATCATCGGCCAGGCCCGCCTGGCGCCGAGCGGATCCGGTTCCTTCATCCGGAGAAGGCCGTGAACCGGCAGGCCGCGGGTCAGGTCGCGTGTTCTGTCGTCGAGATTCCAGTAGCCCAGGAAATCGCCGTTGCCGCCGAAGCGATAGCCGAGCCGTGGCATACCGGTGAGCTTGCCGGCGTCGCGGCTGTGGAGCAGGAGTCGAAGCGTATTGAGCGTGCCGGCTGCGAGCAGTACGTGGTCGGCGAGGAAGTCTCGGCGTCGGCCGACCCGATGATCGATCGCTTCGATGCGGTAGCGACTCGGCGATCCCGAGGCGAGCCGCTCGATCGCCGTCACCTCGCACAGCGCCTCGACGGCGAGCCCCTTTCTCATCGCCGCCGCGAGCACGGCGAAGTCCAACGTCGTTTTCGCGCCGGTCGTCGAGCCGAGGAAGCCGCCATCGCGCATGTCGGCCTCGTGGCGCGTCACGCCGTCGGCCGTGACGAGGGACTGCGGACTCCCCGCGACGCGGGGGAACAGGAATCCCATCGGCACGTCGACGGTGTCCCAGCCGCTCTGAAGGACCGGGCTGTCGCCAAACCGCTGCGCGGTCGTGTTCGGCACCTGATCGCCCGGACGCGGCGCACGCGAGCCCATCGACTCGAAAACGCTCTGGTAGTGCGGCTCCATCGTCTTCTCGCAGATGTCGTCGGTGTGGCGGTTCCAGTAGCCGTCGACCGCGGGGCGCATGTTGAGCCCACCGTAAGCGTGACTGCCGCCCCCGACGCTCGACGTGCAGGCCACGTTGAGCCCTTTGCCGACGTAGAGCTCGAAGAGCCCCTTTCGGTTCAGCGTCACGCCGACAGGGAGCCAAGGGCTTCGCAGCGTACGAAGCATGTGAGACGCGAACCGCCGGCCACATGGAAGTGGAGCGGGCTCCTCGATGCCCAGCGATCGGACCGGCACGGTGTCACGCCACGGACCACGCTCGATCACAATGACGCGCACCCCAGCCGCAGTCAGTCGCGCGGCGGCGAAGGCCCCGCCGAATCCGCTGCCGACCACCAACACGTCGGCGTCCGCCATCGTGCGAGCGTACCGCCGCATGGCAGCGGTAACCCGGCGAATTCGGGCGGGTGGCGTGAAACTCGATACGCGGCGCGGAACAAAACGCTCCCCTGCGGACCAGAAACAGTGAGCAAGTTCCAGATAGATTGAGCACGGACACTTGCTGCAAGCTTCGTTGTGGCGCAACGTAACTCGCTGTAGCTTCGCTGCGGCTCGTGGTCCCCGTCCCCGCACGAGTTGCTCAAGAGCCGAACTGTCTACCGCACTGCGCCTGGCCAGTATGCCGATCCGTGGCCGTTATCCGCCGTCAGTGGGGCGAACCGGGTTTGGACAAGCTGGGCGAGTCGCGGTCACGGTGATGCCCGGCCAGCGCATTGACCCGGGGCGCCAGCTCGAATAACGCACAGTCGACCCTGGAGGCAACATAAGCGTTGGCCTCCAGATCGACCCTGCCACAACCTGTTACGCCACTCTGACGGATTACCGGACGATTCCCGGGGAGCTGGAGAGTTGGGGAGGGGGCTTGCTCAACGCCACTTGATGCTGCACCCGATCGACGGCCGCTGGTCGGGGTCGACCGGCCGCCCGGCGAGCACTGCCTCGACCGCCGCCCGCACGTCAGCGGCCGTCACCGGCAGATCGTTTCCGGGGCGGGAGTCGTCGAGCTGGCCGCGGTAGACGAGCCGACGATCGCC
>DASWBA010000072.1:0-5315 GCA_036390825.1 Candidatus Dormiibacterota bacterium | reverse complement strand
GCAACACCAGGAGAGTGGTCGTCATCGTCACGACCAGGATGGGAAAGCCGGTCACGGCCGCGAGTGTACGGCTGCGTGATTCGAGATTCGCCTTTTTTGAACGGCCTGTTGAGATCCAGGGTTCGGAAGCCGTCAGCGGTCCGCTAGAGCTGGACTTTCCTGCTTCTCTGACTATAGTCAGAGAATGGACCCGGCGATGGTTTCAAAGGTTCGCAGCTTCAACCGGATCGTCACCCAGCGCGTAGGCGCTCTCAGTGATCGCTTCCTGGCCCGGGACCGCCCACTTGGCGAAGCGCGACTCCTGTGGGAGATAGGCACTGAAGGGCGCGACGTGCGCTCTCTGCGAGCTCAACTCGAGCTCGATTCGGGGTACTTGAGTCGCCTGCTGCGCTCGCTGGAATCAGCGGGGCTGGTCGCGGTCGGCAACAAGGACTCGGACAAGCGGGTTCGAGTCGCGACGCTGACTCGAAAAGGCAAGGCTGAGCGGGCGGTCCTAGAACGCCGCGCCGACGAGCTCGCCCAAGGACTCATAGCCCCACTCGGTACGACGCAGCGTGCGCGCCTGGTCGCGGCGATGGCCGACGTCGAGCGCCTCCTGACCGCATCGATGATCGAGGTCGCTCCCATCGATCCCGCGCACACGAGCGCGCGCCATTGCCTGCTTGAGTACTTCACCGAGCTCGATCGACGCTTTGAAACGGGCTTCGATCCTGCTCTGAGCATCTCTGCCGACGATGCGGAAATGCGACTCCCCGCTGGACTTTTCCTGGTGGCGACCCTTCACACGAAGCCGGTCGGCTCCGGGGCGCTCAAGTTCCACGGCAGGGCGCCCGCCGAGCTCAAGCGGATGTGGGTGGATCAGTCGGTGCGAGGGCTCGGCGTCGGCCGTCGACTCCTGAGCGAGCTCGAAGACCACGCGGCCCAACATGGGGTGCGGACGGTACGCCTCGAAACGAACAGAACGCTCGTCGAAGCCATCAGCCTCTACCGATCAGCCGGCTACACGGAGGTCCCGGCTTTCAACGACGAGCCCTACGCGCACCACTGGTTCGAAAAGCAGCTACGGCCGCGTTAACGCGGCACCAAGCCGCCCGAGGATCTCCTCGAGGATCTCTTCCGAGGTCGCGAAGTTGAGCCGAACGTGGCCCTGGCCGGGATCGCCGAACTCAAGACCCTCGGCAAGGCCGACCTTGCCGTGCTCGAGGAAGTGCTGCTGGGGGGTCAGCCCGGCTTGCACATCGAGGTGACGGCACCCCATCCAGGCGAGGTAGGTGGCTTGAGGCATATGGTGCGGCAGGTTGGCCTGGGCGGCCCATTCGGCGACTCGCCGCCGGTTGCGGTCCAGGTACGCCATCACAGTGTCGAGCCACTCCTCTGACTCGCACCAGGCTGCGATCGTGGCGGCGACGCCGAAACGGCCAGGCCCGCCCAGGAGACGTTCGGGGATCACGGTGTCGAATTTCTCCTTGAGGGCCGCGCTGCCGAAATGGGCGATCGAGGTGCGCAGGCCGGGGATGTTGAAACCTTTCGTCGCCGAGGTCAGCGTGACAGTACGCTCGGCAGCCGCCCCGATGACCTCCATCGGGACATGCGTCGCTCCTGGATAGACGAGATCGGCGTGGATCTCATCCGAAACGATCGTGAGGTTGTGGGCGGCAGCGATGTTCGCGATGCCCTCGAGCTCTGTTCGCTCGAGCACCCGGCCGGTCGGGTTGTGCGGATTGCAGAGCAGGATCATCGTCGCCTGCGGAGCGACCCTTTCCAGACCTTCGAGATCGACCACGAACCGGGTTCCATCGTCGATCAGCGGGTTCTCGACCAGGCGGCGGCCGGTCGTCGCGGTGAAGTGCAGAAAAGGCGGGTAGATGGGGGTCTGCGCGATGACGCCGTCGCCAGGTTCTGAGAAGGCGAAGATCGTCGCGACCAGGCCCTGGACGACGTCCGTGTTCGCGTGGGTCAGCGCTGGATCCGGCCGCCAGTTGTGCCGGCGCTCCATCCAGCTGGCAAATGCGTCGAACAGCGGGATCGCGTCGGTCATCTGGCCGTAGCCGTAGTCCTGGCTCTGGGTGAACCGCTCTATCGCGGCCTGGATGGCGGGCGCGACCTTGAAGTCCATGTCGGCCACGAAAGCGGGAATGACTTCGGCGGGGTACTTCATCCACTTGCCACCGCCGCGGGCGCGGAGCTGCTCGGCGCTGAGCAGGTAACGCTCCATGTTGGGGACGTTACCAAGTCCTGGGGCACACTGTCGTCGATGGCACGTCCAGACTGCTCCAGGACTGATCCCAGCCAAATGTTCAGGTTGCTCGCCAGGCAGTACCGCGGGTGCCATCAGGCGATCCTCGGGATGGTCGATGAGCTCTCTGACGGTCAATTCCGATGGCCTGACCGACGTTGAGGCGGCCGCGAACGAGCCATTTGCGCCCGAATCGCGATATCCAAGTCTTTTGACGCGACCATTTGGGCCCGAATGGCGCCGAGCTCGGGCCATCGAGACGGTACGGAAGCTACGACGCGCCCGTCCGCACCCCCAGTTCGCGGAGCCAGCGACGGTAGGCGATGGCGGTCCTGTCGCTGCGCAGATGCAGCTCTGCCTGCAGATCGAGCGGCAGCAACTCGGGACGCTGCGACTCGAGGATCGGGCGATCCTGAGCGAAGATGCGGTCCTGGAACTCGACCATCGACGACCGCGGCTCGTAGTTCATCGCCATCCACATCCATGCGGTGCTGTCGACCGCATCGTGCGGAGTCACGGAGAGGAGCATCCCGAAGGAGTGCTCGCCATGCTTGATGAATGATGCGGAAAGCGGCCGATGCACGCGATATGTGTAAGTCACCGTCGAGCCGTGGCCGGTGGCATAGGGGTCGGGCTGAAACACCTTCACGCCCTCCGACACGATGCCGTCAGCGCCGACGGTAGTGGTGTAGTCCTCGATCTCCGGCCGCGCTCGGTCGCCCAGGATCCCTTCATGGACGAACGGGAAGTGGCCGATGTCGAGGAAGTTCTCGACGATGCGCGGCCCGCTTGCCCTCACGGGGTACGGTCCCGCGAACAGCACCTTGTACGCGGGATCGTCGAGCAGCTCGAACTTTGGGATCCCGTGAATGCCGCTGCCGAGATTGACCCAGATGGCTCCGTAGGCAGCCGCCGCGTGATAGCTTGCCACCCGCGCCTTTACCGGCGGAGCCTGGTCGGGATGAGCCGGCATGAGCACGCACCGCCCGTCCGTTCCGTAAGTCCAACCGTGATAAGGGCACTCGAGCCGAACCCCTTCGACGACGGTGCCGAGCGAAAGTCGTGTTCCTCGATGCACGCACAGGTCGCGCCACGCGAAGAACTCGCCGCCGGAACGCCACACGACGAGGTCCTCGCCCAGCACCCGGGCCGCGATCGGGCCACCGTCGGCAAGCTGTCCGACCAGTGCGACGGGGTGCCAGTCCTCTACGAGAACAGGGTCATCGATCATTCGCGTTTCCTCTGTATGAGTGATGAAAGGTCCGCCCAGCGGTACACCTCATGTGCAACGCCCTCCGCCCAGGTCACAGGCTCGAGCCCGATCATCTCTCCTCCAAGGCCATCATAAAAACGGGCGGCGGGGACATTCCCCGAGATCACCCCCAGTCGCATGCTGCTGTGACCGCGAGCAATGACGTGCTCCGCGGTGCAACGCATGAGCAGCCTACCGATGCCGGAGCCACGGAGCTCGCGCGGCACATGCAGCGATTCGAGCCATGGCTCCGGCTCATCCTCCAGGTACGTGAGGGCGAATCCAACGATGTCGCCAGACACGTCCTCGGCAACCAGCAGCAGCGTGCCTGGCTCGGCCAGCTTCTCGCGCAGCTCCGCCAGCTGTGCATTCCTGTCGAGGAACGGTAGTAGGACGGCCGGCTCGAGAAGCGAGCCGTAGGCGTCGGCCCAGTTGCGAACCTTGATCTCGGTGACTCGTTCGAGATCTGCCGCAGTCGCTTCGCGGCAAGAGAATCCGGAGCCCAAGAAACAGCCAGCCTCAGGCCGCGCGTGACTGGAGGACCACCGTGGAAGCGATCTTGTCGTGCCAGCCCTGCGCGCGTGGATCGAAGGCTGACCAGATCAGGCCGATCCAGCAAGGAAACGCCGCCACGATGAACCCGATGAAGCGGACGATGGCACGGCCGATGCCGATCGGCTGTCCGCTGTCGGCGTCCACCACTCGTAGCTCGAACAGGCGCATGCCGAGCGTGGCGCCACTGGTGCCCCAGAAGGAGGCGTAATAAGCGGCCGAGACGAGCAGGCCGAACAGATAGAACCAGAAGATCGCCGCCGGGGACAGTGTGAAGGCACCCGTCGCAGTGCCCCCTGGCGGAGGCGCGGGCAGATCGTTCGGGCTCACCGGAGACCCCAGGACTCCGGCGGCAGCCAGGACGCCAAAGAGAATGGCCAACGGGAAGCCGATGATCAAGCTGTCGATCAAGTAGGCGACGAAACGGATCAGCAGACCGCCGAAGACGACCCTCGGCTGTTGTGCGTATCCGTACCCCGCGGGAGCCGGATAGCCCGAATGTCGGGCATCAAGTGGTTGCCAACGCGCACCATCCCAGTAGAACTTTCCGTCGGGCGATATTTGCCTGGGAACCTCGCCCACGACCGGAGTGTAGTGCGTTGCCTGGTGGCAGACTGAGGCCCATGCTTGAACTCAACCTCAAGCTCACGGCCACGCAAGTTCTCGACGAGTGCCGCCGGCGCGGTCTGGTGGTTCGAAGCGAGCGCGAACTGGCTGGGCGCAGCGGCAGCCACCATTGGCACCTTCGGATCCCAGGCCGTCCGGGCACCCTGGAGTTGAACGAATGGCAGAACCGAGTCTGGGTGAAAGTCCATCCGCTGCGGGACGGCGGCTGGGCAAGTGCCCTCGCCCATGAGCTTTCGGAACAGCGAGGAGGATGACGTATGAATTCAGCTATGTTTCGCCGGCTTGTCCCGCGGGACATTTGCGGGAAGCGTTGGCGTCGTTTGAGCGCACGCCTGTCGCGGGGCGTGGGGCTGTCGATCCGCCCGGCCGGCTGAACAACTGCTCGGTGCCGCACCGCTGGGGAGGCTCGTGGACGCGCTCGAGACACTGTTTGACGTCGCCTTCGGAAGCTGCGGGGACTCACTGCCTTCCGCAACGGGGCCGCATAGTGCTGCCAGCACTGTTCCGGTGCCCGCATGCCCGGGGTTGGGCTCGTAGCCGGGGTCAGTCTTGACGATGACGATTTCGACGATGTCGCCGGAGATCTTCGATCCCGATTGCTGAGACGAGCTGGTAACGATCACCGCCATGAGTGCCGGCAGCGGACCA
>DASWBA010000071.1:0-8776 GCA_036390825.1 Candidatus Dormiibacterota bacterium | reverse complement strand
GCCTGCTCGGCGGCGTAGCCCCTGGGGTCGGCCGCGTGGCGGAAATGGCGGCAGATGTGGTGGAACTTGCCCGGCGAGTTCTCGCGCGCCTGCTCGAGCAGCCGGCTCTCTGAAAAGCGATTCGGGACCGCATTCCGAGTGCGGGCCATGACGATGAGATGGGCGAACCCGATCTCCCCGCTCTTCAAGGCCTGGACGCTCTCCGGCAGTCGCTCCAGGTTCTCACCCACCGCCAGGCAGGCGCCGGCTGTGGTGCTGGTCATATAGCAGGCGTGGCGGATCCAGTCGATGGCGCTGGTCGAGCCCTCCTCGTCGTAGTGATCGGTGCGGGCGAACTCAGCCGCGGTCTGGGCGAACTCCAGCTCCAGGCTGTCGATGGCCCGGCGGAGGCCGACGAGCTTGATGCCCAGCAGCTCTCCTGACCCAGCAACCCCACACCCTATTGCCATGATTAAATGGTACGAACAATTGTTTGGACAATCAAGAAACGCATGTTAATTTTCCGGCCTGTCCGTCACCACCAGGCTCGCCTGCGGGCGACCCTTCGGTAGTACGCGTTCTGAACCCACCGAACCGGCGGAAGCCGATAGAGCGCAGCGAGTAAGGCCCAACCTCCGCCCAGGGCTCCAAGCGTGCGGTTGATCGCCGCGGCGCCCTCGAACCTCCGGCCGGCCGGCTCGACGGCCCACACCGCCCGCCCGATCTCCTCGCGAGTCAAACCAAGCCGCTCGGCCAGCCCCGGCTCCTGGTTAGGCCTCGGATCGATCCGACCCGCTCGATCGTGGCGCTGCACCCAGCGCGCGAGCCGAATTCAAAAGTCGCACTCGCCGTCGTAGACGAGGATCAACCGATCATCCGCCACGGAGCGAAACTACACTGCTCGTGAAGATGGGTGGGCTCGACCTGCCGTACCGCTACAACGTCGCCGCCGACCTCCTCGACCGCAATCTGAACGCCGGCCGCGGCGAAAAGGTGGCGATTTATTCGGCTGGTGGCGGCACCAGGTACCGGGAGCTATTCGGCCTCGCATGCGGGGCGGCTCGGACTTTCAGCGAGCTTGGTGTCAGACGGGAGGAGCGCGTTCTGATAGCCGCTTACGACAGCCCGGGCTGGGTGGCCGCTTTCCTGGGCGCGATTCGACTTGGAGCGGTGCCGGTCCCCGTCAATCCTCTCCTCCAGCGTTCCGAGGATTACGACCACTACATCGACGACTCGCTCGCCCGCGTCGTGGTCGTCGACGGCGCCACGGAGGAGAAGCTGAAGGCAGCCGTCGATCGCGCTGCCCAGCCGCCACAACTCCTGCGCGCCGGGCAGATCGCTGTCGAGTCAGATGTAGATCCGGCCCCGACGCGTCGCGATGACATGGCCTTCTGGCTCTACAGCTCGGGCTCGACCGGGAAGCCGAAAGCCGTCGTGCATCTACATCACGACATCCCGTACACGTGTGTCACCTATGCCGAGCAGGTGCTTGGCATCACCGAGCACGACACGACTTTCTCGACCACGGGGCTCTTTCATGCTTACGGATTCGGCAACAACCTCACATTTCCTTATTGGGTGGGCGCGTCGACGGTCCTTCATGCCGGCCGGCACACCCCCGCCACGGTCCTGGACACGATCGAGAAGCGCCGGCCGACCCTGTTCTTCTCGGCGCCGACCCTCTACAACGCGATCCTCAACTTCGAGGGCTCGCGCGGCCGGGACCTCTCGTCGATCCGGCACTGCATCGCGGCCGCCGAGGCGCTGCCCGCGGAGGTATGGCGGCGCTGGAAGGAGGCTTACGGCCTGACGATACTCGACGGCGTCGGATCGACAGAGATGCTCCACATCTACTGTTCCAACCGGCTCGACGATGTTCGGCCGGGATCCAGCGGCAAACCGGTCCCCGGCTACGAGCTGAAGATCCTCGACGATGAGGGAAAGCCTGTACCGGTCGGGGAGGCGGGGGACCTGTATGTCAAGGGCGACAGCGCTCTCGCTCTGTACTGGGCCCAGCACGAGAAGACGAAGCGCTCGGTGCTTGGCGAATGGTTCTTCACGGGCGATCGCTACCGCGTCGATGCGGACGGCTTCTACTGGTACGAGGGCCGCTCCGACGACATGATCAAGGTGAGCGGGCTGTGGGCCTCGCCGATCGAGATCGAGTCGGCGCTGCTGGAGCACCCCTCGGTCGCCGAGAGCGCCGTGGTCGGCGTCGAGGTCGAAGGGTTCACAAAGATCAAGGCCTTCGTCATCGTCAAGGGCGACGCGGCCGCCGGGGATGCGCTCGTGGCCGAGCTCCAGGAGCACTGCAAGTCGCGCCTGCAGCGCTACCAGTACCCGCACCTGATCGAGTTCGTGCCCGAGCTGCCCAAGACCGTAACCGGCAAGATCCAGCGCTTCAAGCTGCGCGAAAAGGAAGCCACGACCACTCGTGCCTAAGCACATCGCGGTCGTGCCCTGCGACGGAGCGGGGAAGGAGGTCGTTCCCGAGGCGATCAAGGTGCTGCGCGCGGCCGGCGCCGACCTCGAGTTCGAGGAGTTCGACGTCAACGCAGACTCTTATCTGCGCACCGGCGTGCCGATCACAGACGCTGTATGGAGAGAGCTCGCCGCGGCCGATGCCATCCTCTTCGGCGCCGTCGGCGACTCGCGCGTTTCGGATCCGAGCTACCTGGCCGGAGTTCTTCTCCGGCTGCGCTTCGAGCTCGACCTCTACGTCAACCTTCGCCCCGCCAAGCTCTTTGACGACCGCCTCTCACCGCTGCGGCGGGAGGATCGACGCCACACAGACCTCTTGATCGTGCGGGAGAACACCGAAGGCCTTTACGTGGGCATGGGCGGGCGGTTCAAGAAGGGCACTGACGAGGAGATCGCGACGCAGGAAGACGTCAATACACATCTGGGCGTGACGCGCATCATCGAGCACGCTTTCAAGACGGCCAGGCGCGAGGTTGTCATGGTCGACAAGTCCAATGCGATGGTCTTCGCGGGCGGCCTCTGGCAGGAGCGCTGGAAGGCGGTCGCAGCCGCTCATCCGAAGATGAAGACGCGCCATCTGCTCGTTGACGCGGCGGCCATGCAGCTGGTCAAGGATCCCGGCCAGTTCGACGTCATCGTGACCGGCAACCTGTTCGGTGACATCCTCTCCGACCTCACCGCCGAGCTGGTCGGTGGCATGGGTGTGGCGCCGTCGGGAAACATCAATCCCGCGAGCGGCCGCGGCCTCTTCGAGCCGGTCCACGGTACCGCGCCGGACATCGCGGGCAAGGGCCTGGTCAACCCGGTCGGGGCGATTTTGAGCGGGGCTATGATGGTGAAACACCTGGGTGTTCCTGACCTGGCAGACGCGATCGAGGGTGCGGTCGAATCAGCCATACGCGCCCGTGAGTGCACGCGCGACATCGGCGGCGACTTGTCGACCTCGGAGGCCGGCGACGCAATCGTGAAAAGGCTGAGGGATTAGAGACCTGATGGGCATGACGATGACGGAGAAGATCCTCGCCCGCGCGAGCGGCCGCGAGAGTGTGCGCCCGGGCGACCTGATCCTGGCCAAGATCGACTTCGCGATGGGCCACGACCTGACCATCCCGCCCGCCGGCAAGATCATGCGCGAGCAGATGGGGGCCGAGAAGATCTGGGACCCCGACCGCGTCGCTGTGACCCAGGACCACTTCCAGCCGGCCAAGGACGCGGCCAGCGCCACCCTGGGCCGGCTGACCCGCGAGTTCTCACACCAGATGGGGATCAAGTGGTACTTCGAGGTGGGGCAGGGCGGAATCTGTCACACGGTGCTGCCCGAGAACGGGCTGGTGCTTCCGGGGGAGCTTGTCGTCGGCGCCGATTCGCACAGCTGCACCTACGGCGCGCTCAACAACTTCGCCACGGGCATCGGCTCCACCGACCTAGCGTGTGTGATGGCGCTCGGCGAACTGTGGTTCCGGGTGCCGGAAACCTTGAAGTTCGTTTATCACAACCGTCTCCAGGAATGGGTCGAGGCGAAGGACCTGATCCTCTATGTCATCGGCAAGATCGGAGTCGACGGCGCGAGGTCCAAGGCGATGGAGCACGTCGGCGAGACGCTCAAGCACGTCGACATGGAGGCCCGCCTGACCATCACCAACATGGCCATCGAGGCCGGCGCCAAGAACGGAATCCTCGAGTTCGATGAGGTGACCAGGGAGTATCTCGACGGGCGCGCCAAGCGACCCTACACGCCGGTGTTTTCCGACCCCGATGCCGAATACGAGAAAGTCTTCGAGTTCGATGCGGCCGCGGTGGAGCTGGGCGTCGCCAAACCGATGTCGCCCGACAATTACGCGCCCCTGTCCGAGGTCCTCGGCACGCGTCTCGACCAGGTGTTCATCGGCTCGTGCACCAATTCGCGCATCACCGACCTGCGCCGGGCGGCGGCCGTGCTCGAAGGACACAAGGTCGCCGGCGGCTGCCGGCTGATCATCACGCCTTCGTCGCACCAGGTTGCCATCCAGGCCGAGAAGGAGGGGCTGATCAGGACTTTTCTCGCCGCGGGTGCGGCCTGGACGACGGCCACTTGCGGCGCCTGCCTCGGCGGCCACATGGGGGTTCTCGGGGAAGGCGAGGTCTGCCTCAGCACCACCAACCGGAACTTCCCGGGCCGCATGGGCCACCCGAAAGCGATGGTCTATCTGTCTAATCCGGCTGTCGCCGCAGCGAGCGCTGTCACAGGCGTCATCACCCACCCGAGCGAGGTACTCAAGCACATGCCCGCAGGGATCCGATGACCCTCCCCAAGGTTCTTCGCGGCAAGGCCTGGACGTTCGGGGCCAACATCGACACCGACCAGATCATCCCGGCGAAGTACGCGATCTATTCGCTCGATGAGAAGGAGCTGGGCAAGCACGCCATGGAGGGCGTGCCGGGTAGGGATGGCTGGGCCGCGAGCGTGACGCCTGGCGACATCCTGGTGGCCGGCTCCAATTTCGGCTGCGGCTCGTCCCGCGAGATCGCGCCCATCGCGATCCGAGGCGCGGGCATCTCGCTTGTCATCGCCGACTCGTACGCGCGCATCTTCTTTCGGAACGCGATCAACCTCGGATATCCGATCTTGCAGTCGCCCCAGGCGGCTGAAGCTGTGGTCGAAGGCGATGAGCTCGAGGTGGATCTCGATCAGGGCATCATCCGTGATTTCACGAGGAGCGACGAATACCGGTGCGAAGCCTTCCCGCCGTTCATGAACGAGCTCCTGCGGATGGGCGGCCTGGTGCCGTGGGTGCGTGAGCGGCTCAAAGAACGCCGCATCGCCGCGAGGGCCTAGTGGACGGCGTTCCGCCGGTCGAGCTGCAGGAGCCGCTCGAGGAGCTGGCGCGGGACCCCAAGCATTTCGGGCACGACCTGGTCTTTCCGCCTGAAGACAAGATCCGCGTCTACGACGACACGCTTCGCGACGGCGAGCAGATGCCAGGCGTCGCGATCACGCCGAAGGACAAGTACGAGCTGGCCCGGATGCTCTCCGACATCGGCGTCCACGTCATGGATGTCGGCTTCCCGGCGGTTTCGGAGAGCGAACGCGAAACGCTGAGGCTCGTCCTGGAAGGCCGCAAGCGCGGCGAGCTCCGGCCCGACCTCGAGGTCGTCTGCATGATGCGCTCGACCCAGGGCGACATCGACGCCACGATGCACGTGATCGATTCGCTCGGATACAAACGCGACGAGGTCACGTACTTCATCTTCACGTCGGCCTCCGATCTCCACGTGAAGTACAAGCTCGGCAAGACCCTGCTCCATCGCGAAGGCGTGCCCGAGTCCGAGTGGCTCGAGCTGCCGGTCTGGTTCTACCGCGCCGCCAACCTGAGGATGATGTGCGACGCGATCCGGTATGCGCGCCAGCAGGGCGCAACTTCGATCGAGTTCGGAGGCGAGGACGGCAGCCGAGCCGACGTCGAGTACATCGCCGAGATCCATCGCGAAGGGATGAGGGCGGGCGGCACGCGGCCGTCGACGCCGGACACGGTGGGCTGCTACTCACCGTTTGCGGTCCGCGAGTACATCCCGCGCATCAAGGCGGCGGCGCCCGATGCGCCGCTGGTCGTCCACTTTCACAACGACCTCGGGCTGGGTGCCTGGAACACGGTGATGGCGCTCGGCTCGGGCGCGGAGGTGTTCACGACGAGCGTCAACGGCATCGGCGAGCGCACGGGCAACGCGCCCATGCATCAGGTGCTGATGCAGATGCGCTACCTCTTCGGCATCGAGATCCCAAACTTCAAGTACGAGAAGCTGCGCGACCTTGCCCGCCATCTCGAGCGAGTGACCGGCATCCCGGTGCAGCCGACCGAACCAGGCATCGGCTTGAACGTGTTCACGCACGAGTCCGGCATTCACACCGCGGGCATGCTCATCCACCCGGCCATCTATCAGTTCCTCCCCCCCGCGGACATGGGAACCAAAATCGACTACGTCTACGGCAAGCATTCAGGCGCGGTGGTCGTCGAGCACGCGCTCCGTGAGGCAGGGATCCGGCCTGAGCCGGAGCTCGTGGCGAAGGTGCTGGCCGAGGTCAAGCGCGTGCGCGAGGAGCGCGCCGAGCACGCCGACTTCTCGGACTTCCACCGCCGCTATTACGAGCACCTGGGGCGCCTGGGTCTCACGGCCGGCGAAGTGGTCGAAATCGCGCGTGCGATTGGCGCAGGCGCATGATGGCCACCACGACGCGGCGCGAGGCCGCCACCCACGAGGAGTATCTCCAGCTCCACCGCTGGATGTCCATGGCCAAGGCCCTGGACAACCGAATGCACATCCTGGTCAAGCAGGGACGTGCGCCGTTCGTCGGGTCGAGCCGCGGCCACGAGGGCATCCAGGTCGCGTCCACGGCTGCCATCGGGCCGGATGACTGGCTCGTGCCTCACTACCGCGGGCTCGCCAATGCGATCGTGCGCGGGCTGACGATGAAGGAGTGGATGCTGGCGGTGTTCGCCAAGGCGGACGACCCGCTCTCCGCCGGTCGCAACATTCCGGGCGGCTGCTTCAGCTACCACAGGCTGAAGATCGCCCCCGTCTCGCAGGTGGTCGCAAGCTGGATCCCGAAAGCGTCGGGCATCGCCTACGCATCGAAGCTGTCCGGCGACGGCGCCGTCACCCTGTGCACGTTCGGCGATGGCGCGACGAGCCAGGGCGACTTTCACGAGGGCGTGAACTTCGCCGCCGCCCACAAGCTGCCCGTGGTGTTCGTTTGTGAGAACAACGGCTACGCGATCTCGGTGCCGATCAGGCTGCAGATGGCAAACCCCGACGTGGCCGACAGGGCCCGGGGTTACGGGATCGTGGGTGTGACCGTCGACGGCACCGACGTTCCGGCCGCTTACGCCGTTTGCAAAGAGGCCGTTGAGCGAGCGCGACGTGGGGAAGGGCCCACGCTGATAGACGCCAAGATCTGGCGTATCAACTCGCACACGTCAGAGGACAACCAGCTCAAGTACCGCAGCAAGGAGGAGCTTGCAGATGCGGCCGAGCACGATCCGCTCGATAGGTTCCGGTCCTGGCTGATCGAGCGAGGCTGGATTTCCACCGAGGATGCGGATGGCATCCAGGCCGCTTGCGACCAGGAGGCATCGGACGCCGCCGACTGGGCCGAGCAGCAACCCGACCCGGTGGCTGAAGAAGCTCTCACGAATCTCTTCGCCTGAGCCGGCCGAAGCTCACCACGTCTCCAACCCGGTGCTTCGAAGATAGACTGACTTCGACTGGGCCCCGTGGACAAGGAAGAATCGTTGCCGCCTGACTCTGCTGACTCGCCTGATTTGTCAGGCGACGTCGAATCGCTGCTGCCCGACCTGCCTGAGCCCGAGGTGGCGGCGACGGTGCCACCGACGGCTTCCACGCCTGCAAAAGATGCCGTCCATGCGACCGCGGAGCCGCCTGCGGCCGACGAGGAAACGTCCGATCCCGGAGAGCCAGCGAAGGCGGCAGAGCCTGCGAAGGCGGCAGAGCTTGCGAAAGCGACAGAGTCGGAAACCACGGACCCCGACGTTCCCAAGCCGGCCTTGCCCATGCAGAAGGCGGCGCCGGCGTGGGCCCAAACGGTCCCGGCCGCGGACGAGGACGCAGCGGCTCCTGAAGGCAACGGCGAGGGACCGGCACCCGCGAAGCCGATGCAAAAGCCGACGCCGAACTGGGCCAAGACCGTACCGGAGGCGACGGCGCCCCCCACCGATGTGGTCGAGCCTGTGGACGCCGATGCGAAACCTGCAGTGCCGATGGCACGAGAAGCGCCCGCCTGGGCGGAGACGATCCCGGAGCCGGCCGGCTCCGTCGAGCCGGCGGAGATCGAGGCACCGCCCGTTGAGGCCGAGCCCCCGGAAATCACAGCTCAGCCTCCACTTGAACCCATGCATCCCGCTGCGGTGACCACACCTCCCGCTCCCGTCACCGCCCCGCCTCCGGCAATGACAACCCCGCCCTCGGCTTCCACCGCCCCGCCTGTGCCGGCCGAGCCCGAGATGCAAGACGAGGAGGTGCAAGGCGGCTCCAAACCCGGAGAACCCATCACCCCAGCCTGGCCGACGCCGACCACGCCGCCCGCGCGCTCCAAGAGCGACGTCTGGCCGGCCGACCCGCCCACCGAGCCGGCGATGCCGGCCTGGGGTCGATCGCCCTCGGCCAAGCCCGAGCCTCCGGTGCCCGACGCGTGGCCGGCCGAACCCCCGACGGAGCGGGCGATGCCGGTATGGTCGCCGTCCGACACGGTCGGGTCGGATACTTCACCCGCCGCCCATCACACCGTGCCGCCGGCTATGAGCAGCGCGCCGCCGCCCGCGCC
>DASWBA010000070.1:0-18874 GCA_036390825.1 Candidatus Dormiibacterota bacterium | reverse complement strand
ACTCCGGCGGAATCATAGCCACGGTACTCGAGCCGCTTGAGGCTCTCCATGATGATGGGAGCCGCGGAGCGCTCGCCCAGGTAGCCGATGATCCCGCACATGCTGCAACTCCTATCTTCCCCGTTTAGGCGCGAACAAACGACCGAAGCTAGTTCGTAGTTTTGGTGAAACGCGGGTGCCGGCGCAAGGTTACGGCCTAGGACGGCGCCGGGGACACTCCGGGGATGGCCGAGATAAACACGTGCACCGTGGCGGTCTTCAGATTGACGGTCACCCCGTCCGGTGGCCGGATGGTCACAGTCTTGATCACGTCGTTTTTTTGGCCCGTGATATCGACGGGATCGGTCGCCACCAGCTGGAGAGCTGCCAGGGCCGCCTGCAGGCCGGTAGCCTGGACCTCGGCAGGCGCGACCTGGACGTTGGTCATCCGGTAGCCCGCGGCCGGCTGGCCGGTGACCGTAAAGCCCACCCCTTTGTTGAGGGTGATCGCGTCCGCCTGGATGACCATCTTGACGCTGACCTGCGGCGGCGTCACCGTCATCTGCGGCACCGGCTTCTTGCTGGCGTTCCACACCTGAACGGTGAACGGTTGGGTGTTGCCGGGTGGGCCGACAACCGCGAGATCGACGATCACCACAGCCTGGATGCCGCTAAGCTCGCTTTTCGGGCCGTCGACCCGGACGGTCGCCGGCGTGATCGTTGTCTGGGCGGTCTGTTCATGGAATCCGGCGGGCAGGGTGTTGACCCGCTCGATTGAGACCGTCTGGGTGGTGCTCCCGAGATCGTCGATGGTCACTGTCACCGAGCTGGGCGAAACGATGGTGATGTTCGGATCGGTGTTCTGGACGTCAACCGGCACTTTGTTGCTGCCAACCTTGACGTTGGAGAAATTCCCCGTGACGTGCAGCGAGGCGGGGAGGAAGCGTGCCAGATTGTCCGCGGTCCCGATCACGGTCACCGGCACCGCTGGCACTTTGCCGATCACGACCAGGCCCGCCGGCAGCCCTGACGCGCTGACCGGCAGTTGAACCGCACGACTCTGGGTTGGGTTCTGCGCGTAGGCGACAACGCTCCAGAGCGCGACGGCAAACGCGATCGCCAGCAGTTTGAGCCGAAGATTCGCCAGCAAAACCGCTATCTTACCGAAGCCCCGGGCGGACGCCGCCAGACCGGCAGCGGCGGCCGGTGCAGCTCGGTGCGAGGTTGTAGCAGTGAGGTCAAGACCTGGCGGAGCCGATCCGGATCGAGATTGCGGAGCAGCTTGCCCTCGTGCGCGACCGCGATCTGACCCAGCTCCTCACTGAGAATCAGCACCACGGCGTCCGTCTGCATCGAGAGGCCGAGCCCGGCGCGGTGGCGGGTACCCATCCGCTCGCGCACCGTGCCTTCCTCGGCAAGCGGCAGCACGCAACCGGCGGCGAGGATCTGGTTACCACGAACGATCACCGCGCCGTCATGAAGCGGCGAGTTCGGAAAGAAGATGGCCTCGAGGAATTCCGCCGTCAGCTCTCCATTGATGCGGATGCCGCTGTTGGCGTAGTTTTCGAGCCCCGTCTCTTTCTCGAAGACGATCAGCGCCCCGGTGAAGCGCTGAGTCAACTTTGTCGTCGCCCGGATCACCTCGTCGATCATGCGGTTGAAAATCTGCAAGTTGTAGTGCGACAGCGGCCGGCCGATGAAGCCGATCCGGCCGAACTGGTCGAGGGCGCGCCGGATCTCGGGCTGGAAGAGCACGATGATGCCGACCAGGATGGCCGGGGCGGCGTTGCGGAAGATCCACGACAGCAGCCTTAAGTCGAGCAGGTTGGCCAGCAGGCCGATCAAGGCGAGCAGCAGCACGCCGAACATCAGCTGGACCGCCTGGGTGCCCCGCACGAGCAGAAAGAGCCGGTAGAGGAAGAAGGCGACCAGGCCGATGTCGATCAGATCGAGGACATGGCGCCATATGTTGCCGCTCTGGAGGAAGACGATGATGTCGCGCAGGATCACGTCCACTTCGGCGACTAGTATCCTCTAAGCCAATGGATATGAGTTTGGCGTTTGCGCTCATCGTGCCCCTGATTACGACCGCCATCACGAGGAACAAGATCATTGCTGGCGTGGTGGTGCTGATCATCATCGTCGCCGCTGCCGTCTGGTGGTCGCGGAGGCGGGGCGCCCCACCCGCCTAGCCCACGCTTCAGCCCGGAGGGATGAGCTCCATCTGGTAGCTCGCCGGTAGAGCCTCCGGGTCGAGGAGCTCCGGGCCCTGATTGTGGACGTCGTTCACCCGCGGCGATGCCGGCGCCAACCGCAGCCATCCAGCCGGGCACGGCTGGAGGAAGGCCGCCAGCTGCTCGAGCGAGAGGTCCTCGAGGACCCAGGTCGCCGCGTCGTCGTCATTCAGCACGACCGGCATCCGGCTATGAAGGGGCGCGATGTCGGCGTTGGGGGTCGTGGTCAGGATGGTGGCCGCAGGCTGCCGTTCCCATCGGGCGAGCAAACCGGCCAGGTGGAGGAGACCGCCGTCGGTGCGCGAGACGGCCATCGGCAGCCGGCGCTCGCCCACCTTTCGCCACTCGTAGAAGTGGCTGGCCGGCACGAGGACGCGCCGGGTTAGGAGCAGGCGCTGGTAGTAGGGCTTGGCGAGTGCCGTCTCAGCCCGCAGGTTGAACAGACCGCCCTTCGCCCCCTCGATCCCCCATCGCACAATTTCGGCGCGATCGGGACCGACGGCGAGAATCGGGTCCGTGGGCGCGATGTTGTAGCGGGGATCGTCCTCCGGGGCGTCCCTGAGCCAGTTGTAGGTCTCGAGCAGCTCCGCACGAGGCATCGAGGATCCGATCCGCCCGCACATCTCTGGTCAATTCTTCCAGCTACGACAGACAGCTGTCGTAACGATGGCTCAGGATGGCCGCATGTGCCGGTCCAGCGAGACGCCGCTCGACCGGATCACGTCGGGCCTCAAAGACTTGCCCGGCTGGGTGGCCGAACAACCCGCCGGCCAGCTCGGCCAGGTCATCATCAAGAGCCGCGAGATTATCGACCGGACCGAGGCGATGGCCGCCGACGCCACGCGCCGCTTCGAGAAGGCCGGGGGCTACAGGCGGACGGCTTCGTTGACATGGTCGCCTGGTTACGGGTCAACGGCAAACTGTCAGGCGGCGCGGCCGCCGAGCGTGTCGAGGTGGCCCGCCAGCTGAACGAGCTGCCCCGGACCGAGGGAGCCCTGGCCCGCGGTGAGATCGGGTACCAGCACGCCGTGACCATGGCCCGCACCGCCCAGACGGTCGGCGCCGCCCAGGTCCGCAAGGCCGAGGGAACGTTGCTGCAGGCCGCCGAGACCATGGACCCTGGCCAGTTTCTCGGCATCGCCAAGAACTTCGAGCACCAGGTCGACGCGCAGGCCGCGCTGGCCGAGGCGAATCGGGCCCACGCGCGCCGCTACCTGCGCATCGGACAGCCGCTGAACGGCCTGGTCCGCATCGACGGTTTGCTCGACGCCGAGGGCGGCGCCATCGTGCGCACCGCCCTCGAGCCGTTGGCCAAGCCGACGAAAGGCGACACGAGAACCCCGGACCAGCGGCTCGTCGACGCCCTGGTCACGCACTGCCGGCGCGGCGCCGGGCAGGGACACCCGGACGGCGCCGGTCCGCGCCCGCAGCTGATCATCAAGGCCGATCTCGACACCCTGGCGGGCATCGATGGCGCGCCGGCGGGTGAGCTCGAGTGGGGTGGCACGGTTCCCGCGGAGACGGTCCGCCGGTTCGCCTGCGACAGCGCTATTACCCGGATCACGGGGCTTGGCGAGCTCGACCAGGAGATCACGCATGCGGCCCGAAGCATTCCGCCGGCCACGCGACGCGCCCTCCTCGTACGGGATCACCACTGCGTCTTCCCCGGGTGTGACCGGCCGGCGCCCTGGTGTGACGGCCATCACCTCATGCACTGGGCCGATGGCGGGCCGACCAAGCTGGACAACCTGGGCCTGGTCTGTGGTGCGCATCACCGGAAGGTGCACGAGGAGGGCTGGAGGTTGCGGCGCGAGAAGGACGGGCGATGGATTGCGACGCCGCCGCGCCTGACAGTTATCGCGCGAGCGCGAACCGGCTGATAAGCCAAGTCGCGCGCACCGCGGGTCGTGCGCCATCGTTCGTGGACGTCATTTCGCCTGCCCTTCCCAGCAAACGACTCCCCGTGGCCCGACGACGGCGCCATGACGGGTTCTTGGCGGTAGCTCCAGCCGATCACCAGACCGCATCTCGACGGGAGGTGCCCCTTCCGGCGTAAATTCGATCGACCCCTGGGCGACGTAGAGAATCTTTCGATACGGATGGTCGTGGACGGCATAGACGGCGCCCGGGCCGTTGCTCCACCGGTAGCAATGATCGGCCTCCACTCGTAGCTTCTCTTCCACACTCTTGTCCATCGCTTCATAATGCACGCGATGCCACGCGGCTACGCGCGATACGTGCTCGGCGTCATGGTCGGCATCAACTTTCTGAACTACCTCGACCGCTACATCCTGCCGGCGGTCGCCACAAAGATCCAGGCGGAGTTCCACCTGACCGATGGCCAGGTCGGGTTGCTGGGGAGCGCGTTTCTGCTGGTCTATGCCGTGGCGACCATCCCGTTCGGCATCTGGGCGGATCGCGGCGTGCGTAAGACGGTCATCGGCATCGGGGTCACGATCTGGAGCCTGGCCACGCTGTTCACGGGCCTGGCGCGCAGTTACGCCCAACTCTTCGCGGCCCGCGCCGTGATGGGCATCGGTGAAGCGAGCTATTACCCGGCCGGAACCGCGCTGCTCGGCGATTATTTCCGGAAACAAGGCCGGGGTCGAGCGATGTCGATCTGGGCCTCCGGCACCGCGGTCGGCATTGCCGTGGGCTTCGCCGGCGGCGGGATCGTCGCCAGCATCCTCGGCTGGCGTGCCGCCTTCTACATGACCGCGGTGCCCGGGCTGGTCTTCGCCGTCCTTGCGTTCGGGCTGCGGGAGCCACTGCGTGGCGCCGCTGAAACCGGAGGTCCCCAAACCGACAAGGCGGCGTCGATCACCTGGCGGACGTTCGCGGATCTACTTCGGATTCCGACGCTGCGGGCCACGATCGCGGCGGAAACGGCGCTCTTTTTCGTGCTCGGCGGCGCGGCCTTCTGGCTGCCCACCTACCTGCAGCGACGCTTCGCCCTGGGAACCGGGACGGCCGGAACCCTCGCCGGCGGCGTGCTGGTCGTCGGACTGCTGGCGGGTTCGCTCCTCGGAGGAACGATTGCCGATCGGCTCGCCATCCGGCGGCGTGCGGCTAGCAACCTGCCGGTCGGGATTGCCGGCTTCATCCTGGGCGCCATCTTCGTCGCCCTCGCCTTGCTGATGCCCAGCCTGGGGCTCTTCGTTCCCATGTTCCTGCTGGGCGCCGCCTGTTTATATCTCTATAACGGCCCGTACACGGCGGTCAAGCAAAATGTCGTCCTGCCCACTGTCCGTGCGACTGCGGTGACGGTCGCGCTGCTGATCGAGCATCTTCTCGGCGACTCGTACGCACCCTTTGCGATCGGCAGGCTGTCGGATGCGCTGCATAATCTGCAACTCGCCCTGTTGATCCTGCTGCCGCCGCTGCTCGTCCTGGCCGCAATCTTTGCGGCGCTCGGGCTTCGGCACGAAGAGACGGACGGCCGCGTCATGGAATCTCGATGGGCCGCCGGCCGGACTTAGAGCCCCTGAAATAATTCGCCTCCGGCCCGGCCGTTCCACGGTGCAAGCGCCGCCCTGCGTCGGATAAGAGCCTGGTGTGTGGGCGACATAATAAACGGATGCCAGCACCCCGCAAATCCAGCCGGAGAGTATTCTCGGCGGGCGGCGTGGTCTACCGTCAGACCGCACAGGGTCCCGAGGTCGCGTTGATCAAGGTGGACGGCCGATGGAGCCTTCCAAAGGGCGGGATCGAAAAGGGTGAGGCGCCCGAGACGACGGCGCTGCGCGAGATCGCAGAAGAAACCGGGTTACCTATTAAGCAGTTACGCCTCGTCCGGCGCCTGCCCGATGTCAGCTACGCCTTTGGATGGCGAGGCACGGTCGTTTTCAAAACGGTAAGCAACTATCTCGTGGAGCTGATCGGCGATGCGGCGCTGGCGCCCCAGCTCTCCGAAGTCGAGGATGTGCGATGGTTCGGGTCGGACATGGCGCGCCGCACCATCAGCTTTAGGAACTGGGGGGCAACGCTGGATGCGGCTCTCGTGAGTCTCACTGGTTTGGAGGCGGCTTCCTGAGCTTCCTCCTCGTCGTTCACACCGGCTTATTTCGCGCCGGGCTGCTGATCACCGTGGTCATCGGCGTCTGGGGCCTGGTTAGTTATTTTCGAAAGCAGCCGTCGAGCGGCAGCTTCCGGGCGACCCTGGTGCTGACCGAAGCGCTCTTTATCGTTCAGGGCCTCGTGGGGGTGCTGATGTTCGCCAACGGCAAGCGACCGAATGACAACCTTCATTGGCTCTATGGCGTCCTGCTGGTGATCGTGCTTCCGATCGCGATGAGCTACGTCTCGGGGCGCGACTCGCGGCGGGAACCGCTGGTCTACGGCATCGCCGGCCTCTTCATGGCAGGGCTCACCATCCGCGCGTTTACAACCGGGGCCTGAAAACGAGAGAGGAGCCCTCTCGGGCCCCTCTCGTCACCGCTATCTAGCGGCTCTTACGGGTCGATTTCTTGGCCTTCTTCGTGGCCTTCTTCCTGGTCGCCATGCGTCACCTCCTTATCGCGTGAGCGGCGAACCGCGGCGCATCCGTCGTGCGCCTTAAATCAGATAACGCTTAGTCCAAAACGATCTTGCAGATTCGCAACCTGCGCGGCTCAGAAAAGACGCAACTGGTCGACCTGGTCGAGTGGTTTCGCGCGCAGGCCGCGCCGTCGCAGGTGCATGGCGAGCTCTTCGTCGAAGCCGAGCACCGTGTAGGTCATCGTTGCATTGACGCGCTCCGCGTAACAGCACAGTTCTTCGAAATCCGCGTGATCAGATAGTGGGAAGACCGCATCGACCTCCAGCCGATCTTTCAAGCTGGCGTCCATCGCCCAGCCGGTCAGTGCCGCGGTTTTGAATACACCAACCTGGCCCGCGAGGCTGCTGCGACGTGCTGACGGTGGCGTGATCACGACCATCGGCCGCCCGCGACTCTCGCCCAGCCGTTCGTACGCCGGCAGGTCGCAACCGAGCTCTCGATACACTTCCGTCACGCCGCATAACGATGGATGGAGCGCGATCAGCAGGCCCTCCGCCGCCAGAGCCGACAGGATCTCCTGTCCTTTGCCCAGGGAATAGCCGAGGAGCACCGGGGTGGCGCCGGCGTCACGGACGCCTCTGCACCAGGCGATGACGTCCGCGATCACTTCGGCCGTGTCCGGAAAGCGATAGTGCGGCTTGCCGAAGGTGCTCTCCAGCACCAGGACCTCGGCCGGGACCGGCTCCGCCGGCGCGCTGGTGAAGCCCGTGCGAGTCTTCAGGTCGCCCGTGTAAAGGACCCGTCCGAAGTCGGTGTCGATCAGGGTTTGCGCCGACCCGAGGACGTGGCCCGCGGGGTAGAGCGTCAGGGAGCAGCGGTCGAGTGCGATCGACTTGCCATACGACAGCGCCTCCACCGTGCCGGTCGAGCGGCGCCGATGCGTCACCAGCCGGCGCGTCGCCGCCGTCGCATAGGCCAGCGGGTGCGCGGCGACATGGTCGCTATGCGCGTGGCTGATGACGGCGCGCGGTCGGGGCTTGCGCGGATCGAGCCAGAGCCCTTGCTCGGGAAGGTAGACGCCGCTGTCCCAGAGGATCGGGTAGGTGATCAACGCCGCGTGTTACTCGGTCGCGGCAGCGCGTTCGAAGAGCTCGTCACGAAGCGCGCAGTAGGTGCAGAAGCGCTGTCCGGGCGGCCCGGCAAAAACGCCGGTCTTGCCGCAGGTAGGGCAGGTCTCCTTCTCGGTGTCAACCGTCGTTTCCACCGAGGTGATTTCGAGTAACGCGGGCTCCTCGAGTGCCGGCTCGGCATTCTCCACCTCGTCGGCGGCGACCTGATCGTCAGCGGCAGCCTGAATGCCAGCGTCGCTCAGGGTGGGAAGCGGAGTCGCCAGCGGTGGCGCATCCGGCGGTGGTTGTGACGCGATGGGGGCAGGTTCAGCCTCCACCCGTGGCCGGAACAGCCGGGTCAGCCAGCCGAGCACTCGCGGCTACGGTAGAACACTGGCGCGGCCCTGTCAAATACCGGGCTAGACAGCCAGATCAAGTTGGAGGGGCTCCGGCGGGGGTTCGGCCCTAAAAGTGCGCCGATCGCCGACCCCGTAGCGGTGGTTCAATGCCGCCACCGCGGCCGTCACCGGGCTCTTTAGCGCCGCCGGCGCGTAGGCGCCCGGAAAGAGTTGCCGGTAGCGAGGAAGCAGGCGCGGGTATTCGCGTCCGAGGAATTCCATGAAGTGTTCCTTGGTCCCCGGCTTGAGATACACGATATTGGCCCAGACAAAGCAGGCGCCGGCGTCGGCGGCGGCCGCGACGGTCGCCTCCAGCTGCGCAGCCGAATCAGATAGCCCCGGCAAGATGGGCGCCATCCCGACGCCGGCCTCGATCCCGGCGTCGACCATTGCCCTGAGGACCCGGAGGCGTTTTCGAGGCGGAGGCGTGCCGGGTTCGGTTTTTGCCCAGACGGTTTCGTCCACGGTCGGAATGCTGAAACAGACCGTCGTCTTCGCCCGGCGCGACAGCTCGCCGAGCACGTCGATGTCTCTCAGCACCATCGTCCCCTTGGTGATCAGGCCGATCGGCGTCCGGAAATCGCGGAGCGCTTCCAGGCAACGGCGCGTCAACTTGTACGTCCCCTCGATCGGCTGATACGGGTCCGTCGCGGTGCCAAACGCGACCGTCTCGCGCTTCCAGCTCGGGCTCGACAGTTCGCGCCGGAGCAGCTCCGGGAGATTGACTTTGACACCGACTCGTGCGGAAAAGCCCGCGCCCGGGTCGCGGTCGGCGAGCTTGGCATGGGCGCGTGCAAAACAGTAGACGCAGCTGTGAAAGCACCCCTGGTAGGGGTTGAGGGACCAGTTGAAGCCCATGTGCTGGACCCGGTTGAGCGCGGACTTGGCGACGATCTCGAAGTACTCGCTCCGGGGCATGGGTTTTCCATGATAGAACATACGTTCGATCGCGAGTCATTTCCCCATAATGGATGCAGCCAGCCATGAATGTCCTCGTCTGTGTCAAGCAGATCCCCGATCCGAACGTTCCCGGAAAGCTCGACCCGCAGAGCAAACGCCTGGTTCGCGAAGGCGTCGACGCGGTGCTCGATCCGGGTGACGAGCATGCAGTCGAAGCCGGGCTCCAGATCGTCGAGAAAGATGCGGGCGAGGTGACCATCATCTCGATGGGTCCGCCCCGAGCGATGGAGGCGATCCGGCGGGCGCTGGCGATGGGCGGCCATCGCGGCATCCTGATCACCGACCCGGGGCTGGAGAACTCTGACGCGCTGAGCACCGCTCGGGCGATCGCCGCGGCTACCAAGGGCCAGGCGTACGACCTCATTATTTGCGGGACGGAGAGCACGGACGGTTCGTCCGGCGCCGTGCCGGCGCAGCTGGCCGAGCTGCTCGGGCTGCCCCTGCTGAGCTTCGCGAAGAAATTGGAAGTCGCCGACGGCAAGGCGCAGATCGACCGGCAGACAGACGACGGCTATGACGTCGTGGAGGCTCCCCTTCCCGCGGTCGTCACCGTGACCGGCGGTATCAACGAGGCCCGCTATCCGGCCCTGCGGGGGATCATGCAGGCGAAGAACAAAGAGGTAAAGCAGGTCGGGCTCCAGGAGATGGGCCTCGATGGACAGGCCGGCAAGGCCGCGCTGACGGAGGAAGTCGTCGAGATCAAACCGGCTGAGGCGCGCAAAGCCGGAGAAGTCGTCGAAGACAAAGGTGAAGGCGCCAAACGAGTGGCCGACTATCTCGCGGAGCTAAAAATTATCTGATGGCTGGCATCTGGGTCTTCGCCGAGAACGTCGACGGGGCGCCCGCGCCCGTCGTCCTCGAGCTGCTGACCAAGGCCCGCTCGCTGGGCGAGACGACCGCGATCGCGCTCGGTCCGGGCGCATCGAAGTCGGTCGCGACGCTCGGCAAATACGGCGCCGCGAAGGTCTATGTCCACGAAGATCCCGCGTTCAGGGATGTGCTCGCGACGCCGGCCGTCGAACTCCTGGCCGGTTTGATCGAAAAAGACCATCCGGATCTCGTGATCTTCGGAATGACCTACGACGGCCGCGACGTGGCGTCACGGTTGAGCGCGCGACTTGGCACCGCGCTGATCGCCAACGCGAGCGATGTCGTGAGGAACGACATCGGCTGGGCGGTTGTCACGCCCGTATTCGGCGGCAGCCTGCTGGTAACCACGGTGCCGCGTGCAAAGGCACCGACCCTGGTCCTGATCCGTCCAAAGGCCGTCGCCGCCGAGCCGGCCGCATCCGCGAGCGCCCCCCGGGTCGAAACGCTTACGGACCCGGTCGAGACTGGCACAGCGGTGGCTCGCGTGCTACGCCGCGAAAAGGAAAAAGCCAGTGGTCCCAAACTCGAGGATGCCACCATCATCGTCAGCGGCGGGCGGGGGCTCGGCGCACCTGAGAATTTCAAGATGCTCGATGAGCTCGCCGCCGAGCTGGGCGCTGCGGTCGGAGCCAGTCGCGCGGTCGTCGATGCCGGTTGGAAGCCGTACTCGTTCCAGATCGGCCAGACGGGCAAGACCGTCAAGCCGGCGGTGTATATCGCTCTTGGCATCTCGGGTGCGATGCAGCACACGGTCGGGATGAAGGGCGCGAAGACCATCATCGCCATCAATAAGGACCCGGAGGCGCCGATCTTCAAGCTGGCCGACCTGGGCGTGATCGGCGACGTCCACAAGATCGTGCCGCAGCTGATCCAGGAAGTCCGCTCGCGCAAAGGCAAGTGAGCAAAGAACTCAGCCTGCTGGCCGTTCAGCCGCACCCCGACGATGAGTCCATCGGCATGGGCGGAACGCTGGCGCGTTACAGCGCGGAGGGCGTGCGCATCACGCTGGTCACCGCCACCCGTGGTGAGGTGGGCGAGATCCTCGACAAGGACCTCGATCCCAAGGAGGCGGCGCCGCGACTGGCGAGCATTCGGGAAGGTGAGCTGCGTAACGCCGTGAAGGCCCTGGGCGTCAATGAGCTGGTCTTCCTCGGCTACGAGGACTCCGGGATGGCCGGCCTACCGCGCAACCGCGAGCCCAAGACGTTCTGGCAAGCCGACGAAGAAGAGGCCATCGGGCGCCTCATCCAGGTCGTGCGGCGCGTCCGCCCGCAAGTGATCGTTACCCAGAACGAGTTCGGCGGCTACGGCCACCCCGACCACATCAAGACCCACCGGGTTGCGATCGGCGCCTTTTACTACGCGGCGGACGTGGAGCGCTTTCCCGGCGGGGAGCCGTTTCGCCCCAGCAAGCTCTACTATTCGGCGTTCCCCAAGTCGCTGATGCGCCAGATGGCCGAGGCGATGCAACGGGCCGGCGTCGAGAACCGGTTCTCCACCGACGGCGAGCCGCCGCCCTTTGCCGTATCGGACGACCGGGTCACCACCTGGTTGGACGTGAGTGGGTATGTCGACAAGAAGCTTGCCGCCATGCGAGCGCATCGGACGCAGATTCCGGAAGACAGCTGGTTCCTGAAACTCAACGAGGCACTCGGTCCCAAGGCCTGGGGAATCGAGACGTTCGAGCGGATCCGCAGCTCCGTCGATGCGCCCACGCCGGAGGATGATCTCTTCGCCGGACTGCGATGACAACTGGCACCGAGACTGCCCTGGACGACGCGGCGGCGCTGCTGCGCCCGGCGCGTTCGGTCGTCGCCTTCACCGGCGCGGGTATTTCAGTGGAGAGCGGGATTCCGCACTTCCGCGGCGAGGGCGGGCTCTGGACCAAGTTCGATCCCTACAAAGTCGCGCACATCGACACGTTTCGAAGAGATCCGGCGCAGTACTGGACCTACAGCCTCGAGCACCGTCGCGCGGACGCCGAGCCGAATCCGGCCCATCGCGCGCTAGTCGACCTCGAACAGCGCGGACAGCTGCGTGCGGTCGTCACGCAGAACACCGACGGGCTGCACCAGAAGGCCGGCAGCGGGCAGGTCATCGAGCTGCACGGCTCGTCGCATCGCGTCCAATGCCTCGACTGCGACGCCACGTTTCCTCGCGCCGAGATCGACGCGCGCAATCGGGAGCACTGCCCGCCGAGCTGTCCAACCTGTGGTGGCCCACTGCTGAAGCCCACCGTCGTGCTCTTTGGTGAGGCCCTGCCGGAATCGGCGCTACGCCAGGCGCAGCGGCTCGCCATGGCGGCCGACGTCGTGCTCATCGTGGGCAGCTCCCTGCAGGTCTACCCCGCCGCCGGCATTCCGCGGCTCGCCCGGCAGCACGGCGCCGAGCTCTGCATCATCAACGCCGAGCCGACGCCGTTCGACGACGTCGCCAGCGTCGTCATCCACGGCAAGGCGGGCGAGGTTCTTCCGGAGGTCGTTCGCCGGATCGCGCAGCAGGCGTAGCGCGCGCTATTGAGCCTCGGCCACGGGGAACGTCTGGCCGCAGGCTGGGCACACGACCACGGCCTGTTCTTTGGGTGCGCTGAAGAGCTCCTCGCAGCTCGGGCAGGCAAACTCGCGGGCGGGACTCTCCTCAGCCAGGCGGTCGTCGGCCATGGCGTCGGCGACGGCGCCCAGGTCCAGTGCCGGGCTGCCGCACTCCGTGCAGCGGTAGAGCGGCGCGTCGACGACCTTGTACTCGATATAGCGCCCGGCGCTGTCGACGAAGACCGAGGCGTTCCAGAGCTCGAACCGGTTGGTGCTGCACCGGTTCGGACAAGCCAGGTACATCAGGACACTCGTTGGAGTTTCTTGAGGCGCTCCGCGGCGCGGCGGAGCGTCTCCATCTTCTTGGGGAATGAGAACCGGATCTGTTTACGGCCGCGCTCCGGTTCGAGGTAGAAGCTGCTCCCGGGGACGGTGGCGAGCCCGATCTCGCGCACCATTCGGTGGGCAAGACTCACGTCGTCCTCGCCAAAGCCCGTGATATCGGTCATCACGTAGTAGGCGCCGTCCGGAGGGTACGCCTTGAAGCCGGCGCCGTCGAGAATCTCGAGCATGAAGTCGCGCCGCTCGCGATAAGCGTTGAGCAGGTCGACGTAGTACCGGTCCGGAAACCGTAAGGCCGTGGCGGCCGCCACCTGCAGCGGATGCGGGGCGCCGACGGTGACGAAGTCGTGGACTTTACGAATCGCGCTCGTCATCTCGGCGGGGGCAATGGCGTATGCCAGCCGCCAGCCGGTGACCGAGTACGTCTTCGAGAGACCATTGATCGTGACCGTGCGCGCGCGCATGCCGTCGAGCAACGCGATGCTGATGTGCTCGCCCGAGTAAACAAGATGCTCGTAAATCTCGTCGGTGATCGCCAGCGCGTCGAACTCCTGGCAGAGGCCGGCAATGAACGCCAGCTCGTCGGCGCTGTAGACCTTGCCGGTCGGATTGTGCGGGGTGTTGACGATGATCGCGCGCGTCTTTGAGTTAAAAGCTTCGCGTAGCTGGTCGCGGTCGAAATGCCAGTCCGGGGGAACCAGCGGGACGACGACTGGCGTGGCACCCGAGAGGATGCAATCCGGACCGTAGTTCTCGTAGAAGGGTTCAAAAATAATCACCTCGTCGCCCGGATCGACCAGCGCCAGGATGGTCGACAGCATCGCCTCGGTGACGCCGCAGCAGACCGTGATCTCGGTCTCGGGGTCGACCGTCATGCCTCGGAAGTGCTCGGTCTTGGTCGCGATCGCCTCGCGCATCACCCTGGCGCCCCAGGTCGTGGCGTACTGGTTGAAATCATTGCGGATGGCATCGACGGCGGCTTCTTTCAGCTCGCTGGGGGCAGCGAAGTCGGGAAAGCCCTGGGCCAGGTTGAGGCAGCCATCGCCATGCTCGGCGATGCAGAGCCGGGTCATCTCGCGAATCACCGATTCGGTGAACAGCCTGGATTTGTTGGAGATCGTCGCGCGCGGCACGACACTAGAATGCCAGAAGTGTCGCGCCAAACCGTTGAGACGCAGGGCGTCGCGGCGTTCCGCAAGCAGTTCCCAATCTTTGATCAAAAGGTCTACCTGAGCAGCTGCTCCCAGGGCGCCCTGTCGACCCCGGTCGAGGCGAGCCTCCAGGAGTTCATCGAGTCATGGCACGCGCACGGCAATCCGTGGGAGACCTGGGTGACGCGCATGGAGGAGCTGCGCGCGGAGTTTGCCCAGTTGATCAACGCCAGCCCAGACGAAGTCGCCGTCACCTTCTCGGTATCGACGGCGCTCAATTCGCTGGCCAGCGCCCTCGATTACCGCGAGCGCCCCGGCGTCGTCACCAGCGATTTCGACTTTCCGACCGTCGGCCATGTCTGGCTGGCGCAGCAGCGCCGCGGTGCCCGGGTCAGCTTTGCTCGGGCGGACGGCAACCGCCTGCCGCTCAGTGCATTCGAGCAGGAAGTCGACGAGCAAACGGCGTTGGTGTCGACCACGCACGTCTGCTACAAAAACGGCTTCAGGAACAACGTCAGCGCCTTGGCGGAGCTCGCGCACGAGCGGGGTGCCTACCTGCTGATCGACGCCTACCAGAGCATGGGCACACAGCCGATGGACGTCAAGGCGCTCGACCTGGATTTCCTGGTCACCGGCGCGCTCAAGTACCTGCTGGGCTCCCCAGGCGTTGCGTTCATGTACGTGCGGCGGGAGCTGATCGATCGGTTCGAGCCAGCCGACTCGGGGTGGTTCGGGCAGGAGAACGTCTTTGCCTACGATGTCCATCACCTGCACTACGCCGGCGCGGCGCGCCG
The DNA here is from genome assembly GCA_036390825.1 of Candidatus Dormiibacterota bacterium. GTDB lineage: Bacteria > Chloroflexota > Dormibacteria > CF-121 > CF-121 > CF-13. The sequence goes on along the minus strand of DASWBA010000070.1, from coordinate 4,029 downwards.
GTTCGAAACCGGTTCGCCGCCGGTTCCCAACGTCTACGCGGCGCTGGCGGCCCTGCGGCTGATCGCCGGCGTGGGCCTCGACACCATCGAGCACCATGTCCAGGAGCTGATGAGCCGCTTCATCGACGGCGCCCGCCAGCGAGGTCTGGTTTTGCTCACTCCGGAGCAACCGTCCGACCGGGGGCCGCTGGCCATGGTCAGGTCGACCGATGCGACCAAACTGGTGGCCGCGCTGGCCCGGGATGGGATCTTATGCTCGACCCGCGATGGCGCGCTTCGCGTGTCGCTCCACTACTACAACACCGGCGGGGATGTGGATGCGGTCCTCAGCGGCCTCGACCGCCACCCGGAGTTGCTCGTCAGCGGCAGCGATTAGAAAGCGTTAGACCAGGCCGCCTGGCGGTTGCTCTCGGTGGCCCAACCGTGTATAAAGAGCGCACCGAAATTTAGGTCTTCGACGAAAGAAGAGGAGGTCGACAGGAAGGATGACACAGCCGAGAATTCTCGTCCTCATCGCCATGGCCGGCATTGGGCTGGCGGCGTGTGGCGGAGGCAGTACTGGCGGCACGGCGGCGAACAAGCCCGCCAAGGTCCAGATCGCTGCCGAGGGACCGTTTACCGGGGACCAGGCGTCGATCGGGGCCGGCGCCCTCAAGGCGATCCAGTTGGCGGTCAACGATTTCAACAAGGCCGGCGGTGTCAACGGCACGCAGGTCCAGTTGCTGGTCTGGGACGACCAGCACTCGGCGCAGACGGCCCAGACGCTGCAGGCGGCGGGCATCGCCGACCCGACCGTGCTGGGTATCGTGGGACCGATGAACTCCGGCGTCGTGCTGGGTTCGGTCACGGGCCTGCAAAGCGCCACCCCGCCGCTGCCGTTCGTGAGTGAGTCGGCCTCGAACACCAAGGTCACCGACTCCGGCTGGAGCGTCGCGCATCGCGTCAATGCCCGCGACGACGCCCAGGGCCCCGCCGATGCGGCGTTCATGATTGCCCAGGGCGCCAAGAAGGTCGAAGTCATGGATGCGAAGTCCGACTACTCGACCGCGCTGGCCGACCAGACCGAGGCGGCGCTGAAGGCGAAGAGCATTCCGACCCAGCGTGACAGCGTCAAGGCCGGGACCACGGACTTCAGCACCATCATCACCAAGATGAAGTCGTTCAATGCCGACTGGGTCTACTTCGCCGACGAAGGGCCTGAGGCGGCCCCGTTTGTTTCCCAGATGAAGCAAGCCGGGTTGACCATCGGCAACAACATCAACTTCCTGGGAACCGACGGTGAGGAAGACTCGTCGATCATCACCAAGTCGCAGGGTGCTTACGACGGCGCCTACGCGACCAACATCACCGCCGACCCGGCGGGCGTGTCGGGCAGCGCGGCCGCCGCGTACGTGGCCGAGTACAAGGCCGCCTATGGCCCCGATTCGCTCAGCTCGGCGGGGCCCTTCTACGGCTCTGCCTATGAGGCGGCACAGGCGCTGCTGCAGGCGATCAAGAATTCGCCCGTGAAGAACGGCAAGATCTCGCGCGACGACGTGATCAGCCATCTCGCGAGCGACACGTTCACCACGATTTTCGGATCGGTGAAGTTCAATGCCAAGGGTGACGTCTCGGGCGGCGGCATCTACGTCTACCAGGCAAAAGGCAACGCGATGGTGGTTCTCAAGCAAGTCTCCGGCTAAAGGAGTAAGAAGGAAAGGGGACGGGCACATCCCGTCCCCTTTTTGATTGCCGTGGGCATCTTCCTGCAGCAGCTGATCAACGGGCTCGAGCTAGGAAGCCTCTATGCGCTCGTGGCGCTGGGATACACCCTGATCTACGGCATCCTCGAGATGCTCAACTTCGCCCACGGCGACGTCTACATGGTGGGTGCCTTCCTGGCCGCCGGCGCGGCCGCGCTGTTCGTCCACAACGAAGTGGCCGCCATCCCGGCCGGCCTGGTCGTCGGCCTGATGGTGGTGGTCGCAATGGGTGGCGCCGGCCTGCTGGGCGTCGGCATCGAACGGGTGGCCTACCGCCCGCTGCGGAATGCCAACCGCTTGGCGCCGTTGATCACTGCCATCGGCGTCTCTCTCTTTTTAGAGAGCGCGGTCCAGGTCTGGGTCAGCCCCGCCCCCGTGCTGGTGCCCAGCAACGCGCTGGTCCCCCAGACGGTCCTTCACCTGGGCAGCCTGACGACGCCGCTCACCGGGCTCGCGCTGTTCGTGATCGCGGTTGCGCTCATGGTCGCCCTCGACGCCTTCGTGTTCCGCACCCGGTTTGGCAGCGCCATGCGGGCCACCGCCCAGGACCGCGAAGCCGCGACCTTCATGGGAATCGACGTCGACCGCGTCATCCTGGTGACGTTCTTTGTCGCCTCCGCCCTGGCGGGCATGGCCGGCGTGCTCTTTGGCCTCTGGCACGCGACCGCCGATTTCTTCATGGGGTACCTGCTCGGGATCAAGGCCTTTACCGCCGCGGTCATCGGAGGGATCGGCAACATTCGGGGCGCCATGATCGGCGGCATGCTGCTGGGCGTGCTGGAGAGCCTGGCCGGCGGCTTCATCAGCACCCAGTTTCAGGATACGTTCGTCTTTCTGGCGCTGATCACGGTGCTGCTCATCCGGCCGCAAGGCCTCTTCGGGCAGCCGCTGACGGATCGCGCATGAGCGCGCAGCCGGCTCCCACCCGTCCGATCCAGACGACCCACGCGCTCAAGCGCATCTGGGAGTCGGGTCCGGCCGGCTGGAACCAGGCCCTGACCCGGCCCCCGGTACTGATTCTGTTCTTCGTGCTCGCGGCCGCCGCCCCCCTCGTCCTGCAATACGTCGAGGACAACTCGAGCTGGATCGGCGCCCAGTACTGGACTCTGATCCTCGCCAATTGCGCGATGTACGCATGCCTGGCCGTCGCGCTCAACCTCGTGGTCGGCTACGCGGGCCTGTTGAACCTGGGGTTCATTGCGTTCTTCGGCATCGGGTCGTACGCCTATGCGCTGGTCGCCAGCGATCAACTCCATCAGCATTACCCGCTCTGGGCGGCGCTGCCCGTGGTGGTCGCCGTGACGCTGGCGTTCGCCCTCCTGGTCGGCGTGCCGGCGCTACGTCTCCGGGGAGACTACCTGGCGATCGTCACGCTCGGGTTCGGGCTGATCATGCGCGACCTGATCCTCGACCTCGACCGCCCCCCGGTGCTGGCCGGTCACCAATTTGGGCCGGACGGCCTCAACCTGACCGGTGGGACCAACGGGATCCACCAGGTCGACCCCTTCAAGCTGCCGACCAGCCTGCCGCTGCTCGGCCCGGTTCCGCACTTCCGCATGTACTACTGGATCTTCATCGGGTTCCTGGCGCTCACCGTCTACTGCATGCTTCGCTGGCGCAATAGCCGCAGCGGCCGCGCCTGGGTGGCAATTCGGGACGACGAGCTGGCCGCGCGTGCCATGGGCGTCAACACCTTCAAATACCGGCTGCTGGCCTTCGCGACGAGCGCCGTCATCGCCGGCATCGTGGGCATGATCGACGCGGCCTTCATTTTCAACGCCTTTCCTGGAAACTTCGACGTCCAGCAGACGGTCATGGTGTTCATCATGGTGATCCTGGGCGGCCTGGGCAGCATTCCCGGCGCCATCCTGGGCGCCATCCTCTTCACCGTCCCGCCATTCTTGCTGCAGCAATTCGTCTTCTACAAGTACCTGGTCATCAGCGTCGTGCTGATTGCGACGATGGTGTTCCGCCCGGAGGGTCTGTTGGGCACGGTGTCGATACGTCCGAGAAAGAACCTGGGCGGCACGCTCGAGCTGCTGACCGCGGAGTCAGCGGTCGAGGCATCCGAGCTGCCGGCAGTTACGGAGGCCGAGGTCGCGGACCTGGAGGCGAGTGCCGGGGCGATCGTCGAGGATCCGGAGTGGAAACAATGACCTCGGACGAGGCCGTCCTCGAGATCCGGGGGTTGATGCGCCGTTTTGGCGGCTTGACCGCGGTGGACAGCCTCGACGTCAGCGTCAACGAAGGCGAGATCGTCAGCCTGGTTGGCCCGAACGGCGCCGGG
>DASWBA010000069.1:0-11102 GCA_036390825.1 Candidatus Dormiibacterota bacterium | reverse complement strand
CTCCGCGGTACGCTTGCCGAGGTGGACTTCGACCGGCTCCCACTCCAGCTCCAGGGCGCGCTCCGCGGCCTCGCCCGCATGGTCAGCAGCCGCGAGCCCGCCCTCCAGGCCAAGGTGAACCAGCTGCGGGCCCGGCATCCGCATTTCACCAATGACCAACTGGCGCTGGACCTGATCCGTTCCACTCGCCGGCGCGTCGCGAGCACCGGGGCGCTCAGCGCAGCCGCCGCGATCGCGCCTGGGCTGGGCACCGTGATCGCGGTCGGCACCGTCACCAGCCAGGCGTTTTACGCGCTGGAGCAGGAGATCGAGCTCGTGCTCTGCGTCGCCATGATCTACGGCCACGAGCTCGCCACTTCAGACGAGCGAGTGCTGGAGGCGCTGGTGGTCGTCGGCATCACAAGCGGTGCGGTGAAGCTGCGCGAGGACGTGCTCGTGACCGGTGGCGAGCGCCTGGCAGTGGCAGCGTTTCGCCGCCTTCCGGACACATTGCTCGCGCACGGCGGCAGCCGGATCCTGGGCAGGATCCTCGCCCGGGTCGCCGGCAGCGGTGCGGCCAAGGCCGCTGCTCGTCTGATTCCAATCGGCGTCGGCGTGGCCGCGGGCGCGGGTTTCGATTGGCTCGCGGTGACCGGCCTGGGGCGCGCCGCCATGAAGTACTACGGACCTGGAGGTCCAGGCGCCCGCCCGCTCCTACTTGCCGGCGAAGATGCCGCGCACGTCGAACTGCGCCGCTGACTCGATCTGGTCGAAGCCGCACTTCCTGGGCTTCTTGTCGAGGCGCCACCGCAGGAATCTAGTCGCGTGACGAAAGCGCTCGCCCGCCTCGAGCTTGTCATAGGCGACCTCGCAGACGAGCTCGGGACGCACTGTCACCCATTCGGTTTCCGTGTCCTTGCCTCGCGACCATCTGCTGATGCCACCGGGCATACGCCCCGAGCTGTATGAGTCCCACTCGCTCGGTGGCACATCCACCTCGAACGGTTTCAGCTTGGCGATCAGCTCCTTACGCTCGGCGGCGCTGAACGACGATGTGTGACCGACGTAGTTGAGCGTCTTCCCGCGATACAGGCCCAGCAGCAACGAACCCAGCGACTTGCCGTCGCTGGACTTTCGCCAGCCGATGACCACGCAATCGGCTGTGCGCTGGTGCTTGACCTTCACCCAGAGCCGCTTCCCGGGAACGTAGGCGCCGGTCCACGACTTCGCCATCACGCCATCCAGGCCCGCGCCCTCGAACCGCTTGAACCAGTCGGCTGCGGTCGCGGGGTCACGCGTGTAAGGCGTGAGGAAGATCGGCTGCTTGACGCCTTTGAGGAGCGTCTCGAGACGCTTGCGCCGCTTCCCCAGCGCCTCGGGGCGCAGGTCGTCGCCGCCCTCCGCGAGGAGGTCGAAAGCGACGTACCAGGCGGGCGTGGCCTCGCTCAGCATTCGCACCCGGGAGTCGGCCGGGTGGATGCGCAGTTGAAGCGCTCCGAAATCCAGCCCATTGGCGCCCACGACGATCAATTCGCCGTCCAGCACGACCCGGTCCTGACGGAGCTTCCGGAAGGCCGGCAGCAGCTCAGGGAAGTACCGGGTCATCGGGCGCGCTCCCCGGCTCACCAGCTCGACGTTGTCTCCGTCGCGGAACACGAGCGTGCGGAACCCGTCCCACTTGGGCTCGTACTCCCAGCTGTCGCCCTTGGGGATGCCGTCGCCAGGCGCCGACAGCATCGGCTCCATGTCCAGGGGTATTGGAAGCTTCAAAGCAGTCATCTTTTCCCCAGCTGTCTATATCTTGTGGACGCAGGTACCCTGTGCTACCATATCGCCGGTCGGTAAGCCCGACCCACTAATTTCGACTCCACGCCCCCACCCCAGCCTTGGGAAGCTCGCGCAAGCGGGCTTCCCGCTTTTAGGAGCCGAATCGGGAAAGGAGCTCGGCGACCGTCATCTTGCCGAAGTCCTTACCGAGAACGTTTTCGGCGGTGTGCCACACCATCTGCGCCTGTGCCGGGCCGCGGCTGGCCAGGTCATCGAGGGACACCGAACCGTACAGCTGGATCTGCGGAATCTGCTTCAGCTGCTGGGCCAGCCACTTGGCCCACTGGGCGGTGTTCCCATCGCTCGGAGCGACCTTGGCCTCGACCGCCGCCCTGATCGCGGTGGCCTTGGCCTCAGCTGTCGCCGCGGCCTTGGTCGCTTTGGCCGCGGTCTGCTGAGCGGCCTCGGACGCGGCTTCAGCACTCTCCTTGGCTTTCGCCTCGACCTCGGCAGCCGTGGCCTCCGCCCGCGCCGGCATCGTGGTGAGCTTGTTTTCGCCCTTGTGGATGATCTCCTCGGCGGCCCTTCCGATCTCGCCGCGGCCTCCGCCCTCGCTTACGCCATCGCCTGTGCGCAGACGGTCGCCGAAGCCCCTGCCCATCGCGCCTCCGATGAGTCCCGGCACGTCGAGCCCGGTCAGCCCCTTGATGGCGGTCGTTGACTCCACCACCGCCCGGGTGGCATTGCGCACGAGGTCAGATGCCCCATCGGCGCTCATCACCGTCAGCGAGTTGATATGGCCCATCGGCTCCGCGGCCGCACGGACGATGTCTGGCAGCGCGCTGAGCACGGTCTGGATGATGGCCGCCTCGTTGAACTGCTTGTAGGCCTCGGCGCGCATCGCGAGCGCCTTGGCCTCCGCTTCACCCTTGGTGAGGACGATCTGCGCCTCGGCGCCACCCTCGAGACGCGTGGTCTCGGCGTCGGCCTCGGCGGATGCGATGCGGGCGCGCTTCTCGCCTTCGGCGCGCGCGATCACGGCCTGGGCTTCGGCGGCGGCCGGCTTGACCGTGGACGAAAGCAGCTCCTTCTCTCGGCGGTCAGCCTCCAGCTGCGCCAGCTCGGTCTGCCTGCGCACGACCTCCTGCTGAGCTTCCGCCTGAGCCAGCGGCCCGGCCTGATCGGCCCGCGCCTGCGCGGCGGCGACCTGGGTCTTGGTCTCCGCTTCCCGGAGCGAAACGTCACGCCCGGCATTGATCTTCACCTGCTGCGCCTCCGCCTCTCGAACGGCGGCGGTCTGGTCCGCGGACGCCCGCGCCATGCGCGCGTCGCGCTCGACGGTGGCCAGGTTCTGCTGTCCGAGCAACCCGATGTAGTTCGACTCGTCCGAAAAGCTCTGGATGGTGAAGGCGTCGATCTGGAGGCCGCTCGTGGCCAGGTCGCCCTTGGCCGCGTCCTGCACCTGCTGCAGAAGCTTCTGGCGATCGCGGATGAGCTCTTCGATGGTCAGCGTGCCGACGATCGAGCGGAGCGAGCCTTCGAGCACGTTCTTGACGATGGAGTCGACCTGCTCCGGCCGGGCGTCCAGGAATCGCTCTGCAGCGTTGCGCAGCGACTCGACGTCGCGGCCGATCTTGAACGTGGCCACGCCCTGGACCTGCACCTTGATGCCCTGGCTGGTCACGGCATCGCTGAGCTGTACGTTGATCTGGCGAGCGGTGAGCTTCAGCTTGCCGACGCGGTCGAGCAGCGGGCGCACGAACGTCCCGCCTCCGACCACGACCTTGACGCCCTTGTCACCCGAGATCGCCATCGCCTGACCGCGCTCGTTGCGCACCTTGGCGCCGCGCGACCCGGCGATGATGAGGGCCTCGTTCGCGCCTGCGACCTTGTACCGGCTGGCCACGAATGCGATCAGGAGGACGAGGATGATGACCCCCGCCACCGTCAGGAATGGCGTGGACGTCACAAAACTAGGCATCGGACCTTGCTCCTTCTTTGGTCGCCGTGGGGACCGCTGCGACCACGAGGTTGGCGCCGGCGATGGCGATCACCTTCACCTCGTGCCCTGCGGGAATCTCGACGTCGGCGGTGGCGGTCAGGTTGTGAATTGCGCCGGCGAAACTGATCAAAACCGAGCCGAACCGGTTGGCCGGGATGCCCACGGAGACGCGGCCGGTCGACCCGACCATGTCCTGGAGGCTGAACGTCTCGGTCGACTCCGCCTGGCGGAGGGCTTTGAAGGCCCCGAACACAACGCCCGAGCCAAGCAGGCCGGCAACCACACCCACCAGGGTTGCCCCGCCCACGCCGGCGTTGAGGCCATGAAGCCCCAAAAGGCCCCCCACCCCGAACATCGCGATGAAGCCGAGCAGCATGGGGGTCGGCGACACCCCGGCGACGTCGAAGCCCAGGTGGACCGCCCCGAGCAGGCCGCCGAAGATGTCGTCGACGATCAGGGTGAGCAAGAGCATTCCGCCCCCGACCAGGAGGCAGGCGCCGAAGACGAGATCCGCGGTGTTCAAGCCCTTACCACCAGCGATTGCAGTTTAGGACGGGCGCCCGCGCGGTGTTTCCAGCTTGTTTGACTTCGTCAGACCAGGTCCGGGCGCAAACCGCTAGCCTGTCCCGAGCCATGAGCCGCTCCTTCCGCATCGGGACCGAACCGACCGAGCACCTGGCGGTCGAGGTGCTGGCGCGGGAGCATCCGGACCAGTCCGATTACTGGGATGGAAACTGGCTGACCGCCGAGGTCGACGTGGCGTCGGGCCCGTGGCACGGCAACTACCGCGCAGCGCTGCGCGCGGAAGAGTTCGTGCACTTCCGCGACCAGCTGCAGCTGCTGACCGACGATCGAGAGGCGCCCCCGGCTGAGTTCGAATCGATGGAGCCCTGGCTGCGATTCACGGTCCACCGTTCCGATCGGCACGGACACATTCGTATCAACGGTCGCGCCCAGACCGAACCGTTCTTCGACAGCCACAACGTCTTCTATTTCGTGCTGGAGCTTGACCAGAACGTGCTCGCGGCGACGCTCGACGACCTGGGGAGATTGATCGAAGAGTTCCCGGTGGTCGGCTCGCGCTAAGTCGCTCCGTCAGCGTCGAACTTCAGCTCCGGCGCGACTTGCGCGATTGCTGATCGAATTGGCCCTTGACACGCCCCCCCACGCGCTCTCAGCAGTCGAACACCGACCAGCAGATGTCGTTCCGCAACCGCTGGTCGTCGAGTACGAGCTCGCGAATCGCCTCCGGGAGCTGGTCGCGCTGCCATCGGCACTCGAGTCGCCCTGCGCTCTCGCCCTCTCCTTCGGGCGCGGCGGCACGTGCGGCCTTGATCGCATAGGCGGCCGCGCCGAGCTCGTGCGCGGCGACGTGTGCGACGACCGCCGCCTGGCCGGCTGCGTACGCGGCATGGCGTGCTGCCCCACTCAGGTCTCTCGCCGCAGCCATTGCATGGCCGCCCGCCGCGCGAGCCTGGGACATAGTGATCTCGCCGCGTGCCCAGGCGCGGGCCTGCTCAATCGCATTCCGCGGGCGCGGGTCCTCAGGCCGAGCGGATTCGAACCGATCGAGGACGTGCTCCGCGCATGATGCCGCCCACAGGGCGAGGAGGTGGTGATCCGAATCGGTGAGGCTTCCACCGCGGCGGATCGTCACGAAACGAGGGTCGCGGTGTTTCGGGAGGATCACATCCGGCCCCCCTGCTCGCATCTGCCCAACGTCTTACGCGATGTCCCCGCCCCTTCATTCTCGCCACTTGAACGAAGCAGGCAAGCATAGTCGAGCATGCCGATTCCTCCTGTCGGTTGTGTTGCTGACAGTGCCGACTGCTACCGCCGCGGCCGGGCTGGTAGCCGGCAACCCGACGCCAGGCGGTGTTGTAGTAGGCGCCAATGAGCCTGTCCCCACTTGAGCCCGCACCCGACGAACGTCTATCTCACCGGGGGCGCCGGGCGCTGGGCGTTGGTGCGCTTGCGATCATCGTGATCGCTGTAGCTTCCTTCGCTTACCTTCGACCGAACATCACGATGCCGGTCGGCGCTCGTGGTCCGTGTCCCTGGGTCCGGACACGCGCCCAAAGCCTCCGCTGGATCACCTGAGGAGAAGCAGCCAGGCTCTAAGGAGAGCTTTGACGATATTCAACACCCACTGAGCGGGGGCTGAATCCACCGGAGCGGTCTCGAGCGTGGGCGCCGAGTTGGCCCCGCTGCTGCCGGCAGGTGTTGCGGGCGCGGGCTGGCTCTCGAGCGGTCCGCTTCCGGCGATCCGCGGTCCGGGGCCGGCGCCGTTTGACTGGTTCACGCCGCCTCTACTGGCCGGCGGTTGCGGCCCTGACTGCGCGACTCCCGCCCGTGTGTTGTAGGTGAAATGGTCAGCCGGGCTGGTCGCGCTGGTACCGCTAGGCGTCGTAACGGTGACATCGACTATGCCCGAGCCGCCAGGGCTGGTGGCGGTGATCTTGGTCGAGCTATTTACCGTGTAGCCGGCGGCGGCGCTCGAGCCGAAATGGACGGCTGTCGTGCCGGTGAAGTTGGCGCCGGTGATCGTCACCGAAGTCCCGCCGGGCGCCGGACCCGAACCAGGCACGACCGAAGTCACTGTCGGCTGGCTGACGGCGATGTAGATGAACTGGTCGGGCCCTCCAGTCGCGCTGGTCCCCCCGGGCGCGGTCACGGTCACATGTACTGGGCCCGCCGCGCCGGCCGGGCTGGTGGCGCTGATCGAGGTCGCGCTGTTGACCGTGAACGTTGTCGCCGCTGTGGCGCCGAAGCTGACCTGGGTCGCGCCGGTGAAGTTGGTGCCGGTGATCGCCACCACCGTCCCGCCGATGGACGGACCCGTGTTCGGCACCACCGAGGTCACGCTCGGAGGACTGGCGTACGTGAACTGGTCGGCTGCAGATGTGGCGCTGGTCCCCCCGGGCGCGGTGACGGTCACATCTACAGTGCCCAGCGCGGCGGCCGGGCTCGTGGCGGTGATCGAGGTCGCGCTGTTGACCGTGAAAGTGGTCGCCCACATGCCGCCGAAGCTGACTGCGGTCGCGCCCGTGAAGTTTGTGCCGTTGATCGCCACCGACGTGCCACCAACGTAGGGACCCTTGTTCGGCACCACCGAGGTCACGGTCGGCGGACTGGCGTACCTGAAATCGTCGGCGGCGCCGGTGGCGCTTGCCCCCACCGGCGTGGTGACGGTCACGTCAACAATGCCCGCCGCGCCGGCCGGGCTGGTGGCGCTGATCGAGGTCGCGCTGTTGACCGTGAAGGTGGTGGCCGCATTGCTCCCGAACTTGACCCCAGTCGCCCCGGTGAAGTTGGTGCCCGTGATCATCACGCGCGTCCCCCCGGCCGTCGGGCCCGAGTTCGGAGCCACTGAAGTCACGGTCGGCGGACCGACATACGTGAACTGGTCGGCGGCGCGCGTCGCGCTCGTCCCTGACGGCGAGGTCACGGTCACATCCACTGTGCCCGCCGCGCCGGCCGGGCTGGTGGCGGTGATCGAGGTCGCGCTGTTGACCGTGAAGATGCTGGCCGCCGTGGATCCAAAGTTGACCCCGGTCGCTCCAGTGAAGTTGGTGCCGGTGATCGTCACCACTGTGCCACCACCTACGGGGCCCCAGTTCGGAACCACTGACGTCACGGCCGGCGGTAGGACAGCCGGCGTGATCCGGCCGATTTGGTTAGCGCCCTGCTCGGTGAACCAGAGATTGCCGTCCGCTCCGGCGGTTATGTCAACCGGCGCGCTGCCGGCGGTCGGAGTCGGGGCCTCGGTTATCGACCCGGAGGGCGTAATTCGTCCGATGTTGGCCACGCCGAGGCCGCTCTCGGTGGACTCCGTGAACCACAGGTTGCCGTCCGACCCTGCGGCGATCCCACCCGGCTGGCTGCCGGCGGTCGGCACGGAAAACTCGGTGATCGCTCCGGCGGTGGTAATGCGCCCAATCTTGTTGCTGAAGCTTTCGGTGAACCAGAGATTCCCGTCCGGTCCCGCGGTGATGTCATGTGGCCCGCTGCTAGATGTCGGGATGGGGAATTCGGTGATCACTCCGGCGGTCGTGATGCGCCCAATCCTGTTAGTGAGGCTTTCGGCAAACCACAGGTTGCCGTCTGGTCCAGCGGTGATCCCATGAGGCGCGCTGTTCGCCGCGGGTAAGGGAAATTCGGTGACCGCACCTGCGGGTGTGATTCGCCCGATTTGATTGGCGGACCCTTCGGTGAACCAGAGATTGCCGTCCGGTCCGGCAACGACGTCCTGCGGCCCGACGTTGGGTGCGCTGATCGAATTGTCAGCCGACACCCCAAAGGACCATGTGTAGGGCGCACCGTTGACGGTCATGGAAACCTCATACGTGACACCCGGCTGAAGCTGCTGTTTTGGTATCAGGAGTGCAGCGCCGTGCGACGCGAGCCAGCTGCCCTCCGCCGGATCGTGCGAATCGAGGACGCAATGATCAAGCGGCGCTCCGTTACCTGTGAAGGAGTGAGCTGTGACGGTGGTTGCGGCTGGAGCGCCGACCTGGACGTAAACGGGTTCACCGGCCGGCCAGGTGTAACCACAGGACTGGAGTGCATCGACAGGAACTTCGGACTCATACGTGGTCAGCGGCTCAGTGGAGCCCGGGCCCGGGAAGAAGACTGGATATGCTCCCCCTCCGCGCACAATCCCGCGCAGAACGTCAATTCCGCCTCCCTCAGCTCCTGGCCATGCTGTGGACTCGCGGTAGGACCCAAAGCCGCTCGAGGTCAATTGCGGATTCTCCATGCCGAGCCCATGGAGGACGGTGCTCATCCAGCCATCGATCCCTCCATCGTCAGTGAGTGCTGCTTCGCTACAGCAGAAGAGGTTGCTGTTGCGGGCGGCCAGGTCGCCGGCGACCGTGTAGTACGGAAGCGATGGGTCCTCGGAATGAGTGACCACCTTATTCTTCACCATGTAGATCGAGTGGAGGTAGTCGCCCTGGCTCCAGACCGGGTTCTCAGTTAAGGGTGGAAGGTTGGAGCTTGCGCGCCAGGCGTTGAGCCGGCTCAACCAGGCCGCGGCTGCGGAGGGAGGACTCGGGCCAGTGGGAAACTCGGTGGGTACCCCCGCCGTCGTGATCTGACCGATCTTCCGTGCATCTGACTCTGTGAACCAGAGATTGCCGTCCGGCCCCGCGGCGATGCCGGCGGAGTGGTTGCCTGCCGTCGGGATCGGCAGCTGGCTGAATGTTCCCGCCGTACTCATCCGCCCGATCTGTCCAAGTTCGGTGAACCATAGATTTCCGTCAGGACCGGCGGTGATCCCACCGGGCTGGCCCGAGAGCTCGAACTCGGTTATGGCGCCGGTGGGGGCGATCCGACCAATCTGATTGCCGAATTGCTCGGTGAACCATACGTTGCCGTCCGGTCCGGCGGTCAGGCGCCAGGGGGCGCTCGAGGCGGGCGGCACGGGGAACTCCGTGACCGCCCCGGTGGTCGTCATGCGCCCGATCTCGTTGCTCAGGGGCTGGGTGAACCACAGGTTGCCGTCCGATCCGGCGACGATGTCCGTCGGCAGAACGCCGGCGGGGATCGGGAACTCCGTTATCGCCCCGGCGGTGGTGATGCGCCCGATCTGGTTCGTTGCCTCCGTGAACCAGAGATTGCCGTCCGGCCCGACGGTGATTGAACTCGGCCCAAGCACGCTCGTGACTGTTGGAGGGGCATACTCGGTGAAGACTCCAGCTGTGGTGACTCGCCCAATCTTGTTGCCGTATGACTCGGTGAACCAGAGGTTCCCGTCTGGTCCGGCTACGATCCCAGCCGGTAGGCTGCCGGTCGTAGGGGGCAGCAAGTAACTGAAAGGAGATCCGGATGTTGTGATGACCTGAATAAAATCGGAGCAAGCCAAACGAGCCCCTTCGGCCAACCAGAGGTTGCCGTCGGGTCCGGCCGCGATGTCATTGACGCACTTGCCAAATGGCAGCTCCGTGATTGCGCCGGCCGTCGTGATACGTGCGACGGTGTTGGTTCCGCTTTCGACGAACCAGAGGTTGCCGTCAGGTCCGACTGCGATCGAGGTTGGGTAGCTGTTGGTAGTCGGGATGGAGAACGTGGCAGCGATCGTACCCGCGGGCGTGATTCGCCCGATCGTGTTCGAGGAATATCCGGTGAACCAGAGGTTGCCGTCCGGCCCGGTGACGATGTCGTAGGGATCAACGTTGCTGTTGGGGATAGGGAACTCGGTGATTGGGTCCGCCGCCGAGCCGAGCGGGTGGCCCGACCTCGAGGCCATCGCCGCTGCTTTCCCGTCCATGGTCGGGAATCCGTATGCCAGCGAAGTTTGGCCTGCGATAGCGACGAGGTCGAGAGCGAGCGCGATGGCAAGCGCCCGGACACGCAACCGCGGCAGAATCACGGCTTGCTCGCCAAACATCCAGCGCAGCGAGGGGATGGACCGCCACGAGCGTCCTCGCGCATGCCAAGGCGAATGGTCGACGCACGATAGGCATGTGTCAATAGGACAGGTATCAGGTCACTGATGGAGGTCGGCTACTCGTTTTTGTCGTGGCCGACGTTCCCACAGTACGAACGCCTCAGCCTCCATTGAACCCAGGGCGGTTCGACGCGATGGTCGGGCGGGCGAGATTCGAACTCGCGGTCTCCTGGTCCCAAACCGGAGGCTAAGGCCTACCGTATTCAGCTAGATCCTAGCGTGACGGCCGCAATCGGTAGCAAGTCTCTTAACTCCTACTCGCCTAGTCGATGTGAGCCCGCAGCGCAGGGCGAATGGTCGAACTGCGTGGCCGGTGGTCAGCAGTTTGGCTTTGCCGAGAAGATCGATGCCGAGGGTCCAGTGCCAGAAGAGAGATCCGAGGCGAGCCACGCGCCGTTTTCGATTGTCATGACAGCGGTGAGGTTAGGCAGGCCGGCTGCGCGCTGGATCACGACGGTGACGCTGCCATTCGCTCCGGCAATCGCGGACAACACCTCCGGTCGGTTGTTCAGACCGTTCTGTGTGTGGGTGATGTACTCCTCGGCGCAGACGCCGGACGGCGGGGCGTCGCCGAAATAGCCCTGGCTCCTGAGGGCATCGAGACGCGCTTCGACTTTGGTTGAGAGGGGGCAACTGGCCCAGCCATTGATTTGTGAACAGTCGACCCAGTGGCCCTGTGGGCCCGACGGATCCGGAACGAATAGACCCATTGCGGCTCGCTGGGCGCCAGCAACGTCAACCTGCGTCGCGCTCGGAGTGGCCGAGGCCGGGGTGGGACTGGAGACACTCGTTGTCGCCGTTGTCCCTCCGCAGCCGACCAAGGCCACAATACTTGCCGCCAAGAAAAGGACATTGAGGACCTTCATAGTTCCACCTCTTGCGCGGTTCGTACCGCGCCTGGCC
>DASWBA010000068.1:0-5591 GCA_036390825.1 Candidatus Dormiibacterota bacterium | reverse complement strand
CCGAGTCCGCCAGGCAGTCGCGGCGGGACCGTCCCGTCGAGGAAAGTCCGAGCTCCGCAGAGCAGGGTGCCGGGTAACGCCCGGTCGGGGTGACCCGAAGGAGAGTGCCACAGAAAAGACACAGCCGTCGCGCAAGCGGCGGCGAAGGTGAAATGGTGAGGGTAAGAGCCCACCAGCAGCCGGGAGACCGGCTGGCTCGGAAAACCCCACCCGGAGCAAGACCGAATAGGAGGACGATACGGCTGGCTCGGCCGGTCCTCGGGTAAGGTCGCTAGAGTCGCCGGGTAACCGGCGACGAAGACGGATGACTGCCGCCCCACGACGCGCCGGCTTTGCCGGCTGAAGCGGGGAACAGAACTCGGCTTACGGCGGACTCACTTTCTTTCGTAACGACTTCGTCGCGCCGCACGTAAACCAAACGTCCGTTGGCCGACTCTATGGTTTCGTGATCATGTCGAACGAGCAGCCGCTGCGCGATGCGACTGGCTTCGAGGCTGCCGTCCACCTGGAGAGCGGCCGCCTGTTCGCCGTCGCCTATTCCATCCTGCGGGACGCCCAGGAGGCCGAGGACGCGGTCCAGGAAACGATGGAGTTGGCGTGGCGCTCCTGGGAAGACCTCCGTGATCCGTCGAAGCGGAGCGCCTGGCTCCGACAGATTTGCGTTCGCCGAGCCATTCGTTCACGCCGGCGCCTGCTCCCGCGCCTCTGGCTCGCCGACGTCAGCGACATCCAGGGGCAGGCACCTGCGGACCCCGATCTCGACCTCGATCGCTCCTACCGCCGTCTCACGCCTCAGCAGCGCGCCGTGGTCACGCTCCACTACGAATACGGCTACTCGCTCGATGAGTGCGCGGCGCTGATCGGATGCCAACCGGGGACCGTCCGCAGCCATCTGTCGCGAGCGCTCGCCAGCCTACGAAAGGAGCTCAGCTATGAGTAAGCCCGACGAATTCGATCCACGGCTGAAAGCGTATCTGCATCGTGGAGCCGGGACGCCGCCCCCGGCTGGCATGGAGGAGCGCATCATCGGAGCCGCCGCTCGGCGGAGGACCGGCTGGTTGCTGCAGGTTGTCGCCGCCGCCGCCATACTCGTGCTGGCGATCGGTCTGGGGATTGCAGTCCGACAGGCTCGTCAGACGGTCGGTGTGGGGCCGACACCAACGCCGGTGGCGACGCCGAGCACCAAGCCAACGCTCTCTCCGAC
This sequence comes from Candidatus Dormiibacterota bacterium, assembly GCA_036390825.1. Classification (GTDB taxonomy): domain Bacteria; phylum Chloroflexota; class Dormibacteria; order CF-121; family CF-121; genus CF-13. The sequence continues at coordinate 4,387 of DASWBA010000068.1, read as the reverse complement.
GCCCACGCCAAGCGGTGGGCCATATCCGCTGCTACCGCCCGCGTCGATGCGGATGATCAACGCCAACGTTGGGTGGGCGGCCGGTTCCGGCACCAACCAGATTATTCGGACCACCGATGGCGGAGCTCATTGGGACAACGTGACGCCAACGTCGGCCAGGGCGGGTACCTGGATTACCTACTTCCTCGATGCCAATAACGCCTGGCTGGCCTCGTCACTCCAGCCGGGGTCTGGCTCGCCAGACTTCTCGGTCGCGATCTATCGCACAACTAACGGCGGCCTGAGCTGGCAGCCTGCTGGCGACGCCGCCGCGGACCAGGGATGGCCGGCGTCGATGGACTTTGTCGACCGCGAGCACGGCTGGCTCTTCATGAACCTTGGAAGTGCCGCCGGATCTCAGGGCGTTGCCTTGTATGGCACGGTGAACGGTGGGACGACCTGGACCAAACTGTCAGAGGCCGACACGAGCGGCAGTCCGGGCCACCTGCCGCTCTCCTGTGGCAAGAGCGCGCCGGTGTTTCTGAACCGATCGACGGGCTGGATCCCTGGTGCTTGCAATGCGGGCGGCGGCCCATTCCTCTTTGTGACACGCGACGGGGGACTCACATGGAACCCAGTCAGTATTGACATGCCCGCTGGGTACAACGGCAACTGCATGTGCGACATCAGCAGTCTCCGGTTCTCGGACGCAACAACCGGTGTCTTCGTGCTCGATATCTATGGCGCGGACGGCGCGGCCCACAACTTCCTTTATGCGACGCCGGATGGGGGGACCTCCTGGCTGCATGGCTGGGTGTTGCCTCCGAATTCTTTCAGCGTCGATTTCCTCACCGGGGCGGTTGGATGGACGCTAGACGCAAAAAGCAACACCGTCCTCTACTCGCACGATGGTGGCCAGCACTGGTCGACGCTGGGAACCATTCCATCGTCCCAGGGGGTCATGGACCTGCAATTCGTCAACACGGCCATCGGCTGGGCGATGGGCAGCGAGCCGACTGGCAACACGTTGATCAAGACCTCGGATGGCGGGCGGACCTGGGCGACGCAGCTCAGCCCGTGAGCTTGTAGACGCGCTGCGCGTTTTCGGTCAGGACCTGGCGACCGGCGTTGACTGCTGCGACGGTATCCACGATGCGGTGGTCGACGAGCTCGCCGAGCGCATCGGCGAGGGCCTCGCGGTGGGCGCCGGCTGCAACCAGGAAGACTTCGGGATACCGGCTCGCGTCGCTGGCGTAGAGCAGTTTGCTGGTCGGACAGAGACCAAGTGCCTCGCGCATGGCGTGGCCGCCCTCGAGACCGGCGAACGGGATCGTCAGCGACAGGTCCATGTAGACATCGGGGAACACCGAGCAGAGATACGCGGCCTCGCGCTGGTACGGGTAGCAGTGGAGCAGCGCGATGCGAAGGCCGCGATAAGTCGGATCGGTAAAGAGCGGTCGCAAACCGAGGGGCGAGGTTTCGGCGAGGTCTTCGTCTGGGTCGCCGAAGCCGCAGTGGACCTGTAGGGGGACATCCAGCTCGCGGCATTCCAGGGCGGCCTCGAAGAGCAGGGCGTGGCAAAGGGCACTGCCGGATAGGCGCGGGTGTTCACCGCGCTGGGCGCGAACCCGCGTAGCGCTGAAAGCCACGCCGAGGGCATCGGTATCGACCGGCTGGAGCTTGAGGGTCGCGCGATAGGCGCAAATGGTTTTGACGCCGACGGCACCGCCTCCGACATCCGCTCGCAATGCGGCCCGGACCGAGTCGAACCATTCGCGCGGGTCGTTGGCGTAGTGAATGAGGTTCTCGGCGACAGTCTCCAGCCGGATGATCTGGCGCTGTGTAACCCCGATGGCCTGCTCCTGCTCCGGCAAGGTGAACGACTCGGCGGTGACAAAGCCGTTGTCGACGAGCATGAGGCTGGTGGTTGTTCGTCCGATCAAGCGCCTGGCGTAGTCGCCGGGCTCGGCGGCATTGCGATACGTGAGCACGGCGGATTCGGTGGCGTCACATGACAGCTCGCCGGCGATTCGGCGGATGGCGTCCTGGTAGGCGACCGCGTGGACGACATGGTGTTCGGCCAGTTGGGGATCGAGCGCTTCGCTGAAAGCCCCACGCAACTCGATGGCCGTTAGTTGAAAGGGCCACCGTCGCAATGGATGACAGTGGTGGTCGACCGCCGGCTGATCCGTCCAGGCGCGGAGCAATTCGCCAGCGGAGTCAGCCATTAGCCGACGTCAGTACTTGTAAATATGTTGTCTGAACTCGAAGGCCTCGTCGGCGGCCGCAAAGGCATCGATGTCGAGTTCCTTGACGGCGATGTATGAGGTGGCCAGGCGCTCGCCGAGGGCCTTGAGCAAGATATCGTCCCGCTTGAGGTTGGCGATCGCCTCCTTGAGGCTCTGGGGCAGGCGGTCGACACCGATCGCCTGGCGCTCCTTGTCACTGAGGTTATATGGGTCGACCGTGACGGGCGGGGGCAGCTTGAGCCCGCGATCGATGCCGTCGAGGCCAGCCGCCATCACTCCGCCGAGCGAGATATAAGGATTGGCGCTCGAGTCGGACGACTTCAGTTCGACGTTGGTCGACTCCGCCTCGTGACCCTTGAACGGCGAGGCGACCCGCAGGGCGCCTTCGCGATTGTCCGGACCCCAGGCGCGGAACGCCGATGCCCACATCTGGGGTTGCAGGCGGCGGTAGGAGTTGACCGAGGCGCAGGTAAGGGCCACGAGAGCCGGCAGATGGTCGAGGATGCCTGCCATGAATTGGCGCGCCAGCGTTGACAGGTTGAATTCGGCGTCGGCTTCGTAGAACCGGTTCACACTCTGGTCCAGATTCCACCCCGAGAAATGGAGGTGACAGCCGTTGCCCGCCTGGTCCCCCCACGGCTTGGGTGCGAAGGAAGCGTAGCGGCCGTGCTTCAACGCCACGCCGCGCACCGTCTCTCTGTAGATGATGTGGTGGTCCGCCGCTTGCAAGGCCGGCGCGTGCCGGATCGACAGTTCCTGCTGACCCCAGCCGAGCTCGGCGTAGTACTGCTCGACCGTCATGCCCTGTGATTCGAGCGCCGCGACGATTTCGTCGATCACGGCCGCGGCCATGTTCATGCCGGTCGAGGTGAAGCAGCCGCTGTCATCGATAGGGGAGAAGAGCTCGCCGTTCTTGACCGCCAGCGACCATTCAGGTTCGAAGGCCGCCACCAGCGAGAGGTCGTAGTCATCGGCGGCGCGCGCGATCATGCGCTTGAGGAAGCCTCGGCCATCGGCGGGGTAGGGCTGCCCATCGAGGGTCTGCATGTCGACCAGGACCGTACCAGTGTGCGGCGCGTAGGGGGCGATGGCGAAGGTCGTGGGGTCGGGAACCAGCCGGATCTCGCCGACCGGCCCCATGCCGTCGACGCTGGCCAGGTGGTCGAGCATGGTAAAGGCCTGCATCGCGACCGTGAGGCCGATACCGGTTTCCAGTCGCTCCTTGAGGTTGGCGATCCCGGCGCTCTTGCCGCGGATGATGCCGTCGTTGTCGCAGTAGAGGAAACGCACGAGGCGGAGGCCCGATGCCTCCGCCTGTGCGACGAGCTCTGCGCGTTTCGCCTCGAGATCAACCGTTGTGGCCGCGTCGGTGACTGCGGTCGCCATCAAGACATGCTCAGCTGGCCGCACCGCCACCCGTTGCGGCGGCTACGGCGCGGCGCGCGGTATTCAATCCGAGGAGATAGACGACGACCGCCACGGCGAGCGACGCGATGCCGACGCCGCCGACGATCAGGATCCAGGGACCCTGGTCGATGACCGCCGGGTTCCATGAGCCCGCCAGCTGATGTTTTGGATCGAGCAACCAGCCGCCGGTCAGAGTCACAAGCACGCCGACTGCACTCGCGATGGCGCCCGCGAGTGAAGCCGCCCAGAAGAGCCAGAGCGGCACGAGTTGCTCGCGCTTGAATTCCTCCGGGTATTTCGAACGAATGATCAGGACGTCCGCGAAGAGGAACACCATTGACAAGCACCAGATCACCGTCACCGCCGCCTGAAGGGCGATGTAAATACCAACTGAGAGGTTGGCGTTGCCGCTGAAGAGAAAGTACGCGATGGCCGTCAGGATCGTGGTGATTACGGCTTGGACCAGGACGGCGTTTTGCGGCACCTTGTTGCGGTTGACGCGGCCGATGAACGCCGGAAGCCGCCGGTCGAGCCCGCTGACGAAGAGCAGGCGGGCGAACGAATAGTTGTAGACGGTGGTATTGAAGATGAAGAACGCGATCATCACGAGGGTGACAAGCGCGGCGACAAAGGCGCCCAGCGATGTTTGGACTGCCGAGAGGATCGCGGTCGTCGAGTTGAAGGTCGGCCCGCTGTTCTTTTGGACCACCATCGCGCCGAAGGTCAGGATGAGATAGCCGACCATGACGACG
>DASWBA010000067.1:0-65134 GCA_036390825.1 Candidatus Dormiibacterota bacterium | reverse complement strand
GCCTACCCCGACCCCCACGCCTACACCAACCCCGACACCCACGCCGACGCCAACGCCGACCCCGACGCCAGGGCCGTTCGCCATCGCGTCAGCGGCCGAGAACGTGAGCATTAACGTGAACCCGTCGACGAAGTGCAAACTTGGGACGGTGACGTCGACCGGCACCTTCCGGATGCAGGCGGGGGGCCCCGGCGGGACTGTGCAGTATCACTGGACCCGTAAGGACAGTACCGGCACCTACCTGAGCGCGACCTACAGCATCGTGGTTGCAGCGGGCGACACGGCCGCGCACAGTGTCGTGACCGATAGCTGGAACGGACCCGCCGACGCCGGCACCGTACAGCTGGTGTTCACCACACCGGGCTATTCGGTTACGCCGCAGTCCTTCACCTGCCGGACTTAGGCCGCGGTCGAGTGTTCGTAGCGGGCGATCGTTCCTGCCCCCATCCGCTTGGCGCGGAGCAGCGCCTCGTCCGCCCGCCCCAGTAGCATCTCGGGCGTCCCGCCGTCTTCCGGGAAGACGGCGATCCCGATGCTGAACGAAACCTCGACGTCGGTGCCGCGCAGGGTCTGCCCCATCGAGTTGTAGATCTCCTGGATGCGCGAGGCGACGACCTTCGCCCCGCTGCCGTCGGCATCGGAGAGCAGGAGGACGAACTCATCACCGCCGAATCGGAATGGCTCGTCGCCGACCCGGACCGCGAAGCGGAGCAGGTTAGCGACTTCCTTCAAGAGCTCGTTCCCCACGCCGTGCCCCAGGCGGTCGTTGACCGCCTTGAAGCCATCGACGTCCATCATCATCACCGCCATCCGACGCCCGGTTCGCGCCGCGGGACCGAGCCGGGACGGGAGCTGCTCCTGGAGGGCTCGGAGGTTGGGCAGCCCGGTCAGCTCGTCGACCCGGCTCATCCGCATCAGTCGCCGGCGCTCGTACTCCCAGTTGTTGGTGAGCAGGGCCGCATAGCCATACATCAGCAGGTGGGTGAGCCCGTTGACGATGAGGCTGACACCCTGGGCCCCACTGATGCCGACGCTGACCACCGTGACGGCGGCCGCAATCGACAGGGCCAGCAGGCGCGGCAGCAAGATGGCGCCGCTGAGGACGATCAGGAAGTAGAGCAGGCGGAGGTCCAGCTCCCCGCCGATCCGTCGCTCGAGGTAGGCGACCGCCGCCACCGCCGCCAACAACATGGCGAGCGCAACGATGCGGCGCACGCCGATCCCGCTGCGGAGCAGGGGCCGTGAGAGATTCATGCCGCCACCGCAGCATGGATAACGAACCCAGCCCGGCCTTAATTGCGGGCGGAACCGTCTGGCGAGCGGCGTGCCTGGCGGACGCCCTGGGTGATCCAGATCGCGACCAGCACCACGAGTCCGGCGATGAGCGCCGCGATCGGTTGGCCACAGCCGCCAACCGCCCAGGGCAAGGCCAGGGCAAGACCACTGAGCGCCTCCCGGATCGGAACGCCGCGGCCGATCGGTGTATCGCAGCCGCGGCAGCGGCCGCGCTGGGCGAGGTAGCTGATCACCGGCACCAGCTCGTCCACGGTCAGGCGCCGCCGGCAGGTGCGGCAGTGCGACGGCGGCCACAGCAGCGACTCCCCGCGTGGAACGCGATCGAGCACGACTTCGAAGAAGCTGCCCAACGCCGCCCCCAGCGGAAGCAAGAAGGCTGCGCCGAGCAGGTTGCACATGATGTCCATCAATGGCAGCTCCTGGCCAGCGTGCTGAGCCTCATCCCCTGATCATCGACGCCTACCTCCAGGTCTTGCTCGAGCAGGTGGCGTCCGACCTGATCCTGACCGCCGGCGCACCGCCCAATATGCGCAAAGACGGCGCCCTGGTTCCGATCGCGCCCGATCCGCTTCGTCCCGAGCAGGTCGAGCAGATGGCCCGCGAGCTGCTCTCGCCCGAGCGCTGGGCCAGCTTCCAGGCGCGGGGCGACCTCGACTTCTCCTTCAACTGGAAAGGCCAGGCGCGCTTTCGGATCAACGCCTTCAAGCAGCGCGGGTCGGTGGCGATGGCCCTGCGACTGATTCCCTACCAGATCCCCAATTACGACGAGCTGGGCGTGCCGATGGTGGTGCGGGGCCTGACGCGGCTGCCCCAGGGCCTGATCCTCGTGACCGGCCCGACCGGCTCTGGCAAATCGTCGACCCTGGCCGCGATGCTGAACGACATCGTCGTGACCCGCCCCTGCCATGTCATCACCATCGAGGATCCGATCGAGTACGTATACCGCCACCAGCGCAGTATTGTCGAGCAACGCGAGGTCGGCGCGGATGTGGCCTCCTTCGCCGATGGCTTGCGGGCGGCGTTGCGGCAGACGCCGGACGTGCTCCTGATTGGCGAGATGCGGGACCTGGAGACGATCTCCGCGGCGATCACCATCGCGGAGACCGGCCACCTGGTGCTGGCCACTCTTCATACCAACGACACCACGCAGGCGGTCGACCGGATCGTCGACGTCTTTCCCGCCGAGCAACAGCAGCAGGTCCGGGTGCAGCTCTCCAACACGCTGGCGGCCATCATCTATCAACAGCTGCTGCCGCGCCGGGATGGGCCGGGCCGGGTCGCGGCCTTCGAGATCTTGCTCAACACGATCGCGGTCCAGAACCTGATCAAGGAAGGCAAGACGCGGCAGCTCCGCAATGTGCTGGAGACCGGCAGCAAGGAAGGTATGAACACCATGGATCGAAGCCTCGGCGAGCTGGTCAAGGCGGGCCTCGTCGACTTCAACATCGCCGCGGCGCGCACCCAGCACCTCGAGGAACTGCGCCGCCTCGCCGCTTAGCCCGCCTCGGCCCTCCCGAGCGCAGGTTTGCGCCGCTTGACGCGTTTGCTCCGGTTAGAGGGAAATAGATGAAGCCGGCGCTTTCCACGAGCGAGGCGGCGCGCTGGCTTGGGATCAGTAAGTCGACCCTGATCCGCGCGGTGAACCGGGGCGATATCCAGCCGGCTTTCCGCACACCCGGACGGCACCTTCGTTTCACCCTCGATTCCCTGCGGGACATCCGGCGCCAGCTGGAAGCGCCGGTGAGGGAGGCCGTGTGAGCGCGGTCGAGCGGCAGCCCGGCGGACGCCTCGGCATGCGCCCGGAGAAGCGGCTGGGCGAGTTGCTCCTCGAAAACGGGTTGCTGACCCCTGAACAGCTGGAGACCGCACTGTCCGTCCAGCGGCGGGAGCGACGACCGCTCGGTCAGGTGCTGCTCGCCCAGGGCCTGGTCGATGAGAAGGCGCTCGCTCGAGTCCTGAGCCTGCACTTCGGCGTGCCCCAGATCGACTTCGCCCGTGCCCGGGTCGAAAAGGAAGCGCTGGCGCTGATCTCCGAGTCGTACGCGCGCGAGCACACAATCCTGCCGATCCGGCTCGACAAGGATGAGCTCGAAGTCGCCACCGTCGACCCCGGCGACCTGGCCCTGTTCGCCGAACTCAAGGTACTGACGCGCAAGCGGATCAAGCCGGTGCTCGGGGTCAAGTCGCAGATCGACCTCGCGATCACCCAGGCCTACAAGCTGCGCACCGGTGTCGATCGGCACGTGCGCTCTTTCGAGGAGACCTACCGGCCCACGCTGGCGAACCGCCGGTTGGCAGAGGTTAAGCAGGACGCTCCGGTCGTCCAAATCGTCGACCTGATCATCGCCCAGGGCGCCGAAGAACGCGCTTCGGACATTCACATCGAGCCGCAACAGGACCACCTGCGGATCCGCTTCCGGATCGACGGTGTGCTGCACGACGCCACCAGGCTCCCGGCTACCCTGGCGGCGCCCATCATCTCCAGGGTCAAACTGCTGGCCAACCTCGACATCGTCGATCGGCGGCACAGCCAGGATGGACAGATCCAGACGACGGTCGACGGACGACCCCTGGACATCCGCGTGGGCACCATCGAAACCATCTGGGGCGAGAAGGCCGTGCTTCGTCTGTTGGAGCGGTCGCGCTCCATCCTTCGACTTGACACCCTGGGTTTTTCGCCGGTCACGCTCAAGCTGTTCCGCGGGCTGGTCCAGTCGCCCTACGGGATGATCCTCGTCACCGGCCCCACCGGAAGCGGCAAGACGACAACGCTCTATGCCGCCTTGAACGAGATCAACCGCGTCGAGAAGAACGTGATGACGATCGAAGACCCGGTCGAATACACCTTCGAGGACGTCAACCAGATCCAGATCAACCGCCTGGCAGGTATTACCTTTGCCAACGGACTGCGCGGCATCCTGCGCCAGGATCCCGACGCCATCCTGGTCGGCGAGATCCGCGACAAGGAGACCGCCGAGATCTCGGTGCAATCCGCGCTCACCGGGCACCTGGTGCTCTCGTCGTTGCATGCGACCGACGCCGTCGGTGCCATCTACCGCTTCCTCGAGATGGGCATCGAGTCGTTCATGGTCACGTCGGCCGTGATTGGCGTGCTCGCCCAGCGGCTCGTCCGCCGCAACTGCCCGGACTGTACCTCGGTCTACGAGCCGTCGGCGGAAGAGCTCGAGTTCTACCGGGCGGTTGGTGGCAAGGGCCTCATCTTTCATCGCGGTTCCGGATGTGCCAACTGCGTCCACACCGGGTTCCGCGGCCGCATCGGCGTCTTCGAGGTGTTGCCCATGACCGACGGGATCAAGCGGCTCCTGGTCCGCGAAGCTCCCCACGAGGAACTCCGCGAACAGGCGATCCGCGAAGGCATGACGACGCTTCGTTCGGCGGGTGTGGCCCGGATCGACGAAGGCGTGACCACCATCGCCGAAATCATCCGATCGGTGCATGTCAGCGAGGGGAACAGTGCCTAGCTTCGCCTACAAGGCCTACAACGAACGTGGGCAGAAACGCGAAGGTCGGATCGAGGCCGCCGGTACCTCAGACGCCGAGCAGGCGCTCTGGCTCGAGGGTCTCAAGATCGTCCAGCTCAACCCTGCGCCGCCGAAAAAGACGATGGCGGACTACTTTCCATCCCTCTACCAGATCTCGGGACAAGACCTCATCCTCTTCACCCGTCAGCTCGCGACCTTTGTCGGCGCCGGCGTCCCGATGACCCGGGCGCTGACGGTCATCGCGGAAGAGACGGCGTCGCCGCTGTTCAAGCGGGTCATCCTCACGGTCCTCGACGACCTGGAGCGAGGACAGAATCTCTCCGATTCGCTGGTCAAACACCCGAAAGTCTTCCCCAGCCTGTACGTCGACCTGATCCGGGTCGCCGAGCTCACCGGTAACCTCGAAGCGACGCTCAAAGAGCTCGCCGGCTATTTGCGGCGTGACCTGAACACGGTGCGTCGTGTCCGGACCGCCATGATCTATCCGGCCGTCATCCTCGTCGTCGCCACGGCCGTGGTCATCATCCTCGTCTTCTTCGCCCTCCCGGCCTTCGTCAAGATCTTCGCCGAATTTCGCGTAAAGCTGCCGCTATCGACCCGAATTCTGATCGGGATCGTCGCCTTCACCCGAGCCTGGGGCCTCCTGATGGGCGCTGTCATCGCATCGATCGTCGGCGCCATCGTGATCGCGCTGCGGACGCTGCGCGGCCAGTATGCCAAAGACCAGATCTCGCTAAAGCTCCCGGTCATAGGACCGATCGTCCTCTCGGCGGTGCTCAATCGCTTTTCCCGCACGCTCGCCATGGTCCTGAAAGCCGGCGTCCCTCTTGGGCAGACCTTCGACGCTGTGATCGCCGGCACCGGCAACAAGGTTTTTCAACGCGGGCTGGCGACGGTCAAAGAGCAGATGACCGGCGGCGAGGGGTTTGCCGGCCCACTCCTCCGCACCCACCTGTTTCCGCCGATGCTGACCCAGATGGTGCGGGTCGGCGAGGAGACCGGAACGCTCGACACCTACCTCGAGCAGGCCGCGGATTTCTACGAAGAGGAGCTCGACTACAGGATCCGCGCCATGACCTCCTTGATCGAGCCGGTGATGACGGTTGCCGTCGGCATCGTTGTCGGATTCATCGCGGTGTCGCTCATCTCCGCCATGTACGGCCTGGTCGGGGCGCTGAAATGACGCGAAAGCGCGGGGTCAGCCTGATCGAGACGATGGTCGCCATCGCCCTGCTGGCGATCATCGTCGTCAGCATCCTGAGCGCCTTCTCCGCCATCACGATCGCCGCCGCGCGACACAGGCAGCAGACCACGCTCGATCTGCTGACCCGCTCGGATGCGGAATACATCAAGAGCCAGGCCTACTCGCCAAGTCCGGCCGTCTACACCAACCTGGTGGCGGGCGGCTTTGCCTTCTCCTATCAGGTCTCCTACTGGGACCCGGTCCTGGGGTTTGCTGCCGGCAACCCGGACCTTGGATTGCAACAGCTGGTTCTGACCGTCAATGGCCCGAATGGAGCACGGGAAACGCTGATCTTCCTGAAGGCGGAGCCATGACGCGGACCACCGGACAGCGGGGATACACCATCGTCGAGGCGTTGATCGGGATCACGATACTGAGCATCGTCACCCTGGTGATGGCCAGTACCTTCCTGGTCGGCATTCGGGCGATCAGCAATGAGGCGCGCGTCATCGCCGCCGACAACGCCACCAGCGATGCCAGCCTGTCGCTCGTCCGGGACCTGAGCAGCGCGGTCGCGGTTACGGCGGGGACCATCAATTCGGCCACGCCGCTGACCCTGACCCATGGATCGCCCGTGATTACGGTCGTCTACAGCATCGACGCCAACCGCAACTTGATCCGGACCGTCAACGGAACCGCCCAGGTCGCCGCCCGCGGCATCACCAGCGTGACCATCGCCGTCGCCGGTTGCTATGCGACGGTCACCATCCAGCCGTCAGCGGTTGGGTCAACCGCCTCGACCCTCAACGTGAGCAATCGACCCGGAGGCTGCTTCTGATGCGCCTCCATCGGCCCTCCCCCTCTGGGGGAGGGCAGGGTGGGGGCCTCGCGCGCCAGCGTGGCCAGGCCTTGCTCGTCGTGCTTGGGTTCGTCGCCGCTCTCCTACTGGTCGTGTGGGCGGCGCTCACGCTGGCGAGCGGAGCATTCCTCGGCCAGGGGAGCGTCCGCGCCGATACGCGGACTACCTATGCCCTCGATTCCGGTCTGGCCTACGCGATCGAGATCAACGACTCGGCCGCCAAGGGCGCCGGTTGCATCAACAACGCTGGAAACTTCCCGCTCGCTTATAGCTCGGGCACGATGACGGTCAGCGTCACCATCACAGCCGCGCCGGGGTGCAAGCCAGGGAAGCCGACCTACAACATCAACGTGGCGGCCACAGGGACCAACCGCCAGCTGAATGCCCAGATCGCCTCATCCAACGCGGGTAAGAAGGCGTCGTGGACGATCAACTGGGAGGCGTATCAATGACCGCGCGCCTCGCCCTCGACCTGGGGGCCCATGAGCTCAAGATCCTGGAGGTCAGCGGTCGGAAGCTGACACGACATTCCGAGATCCTGCTCCCTGACGGCGCGCTGGTGGACGGGATGCCGACGCCGCTGCTGACCACGGCATTCCGTAGCGCGCTCGAGGCCGGGGGTTTCACCGCGACCCGGGCCCGCCTCGCCATCGCGGAGACCGGCACCGCCTTTCGGGATTTTCGGTTACCACGGTTGCCCGCCGGCGAGCTCCGTCGTGCGGTGGAGTTCGAAGGTCGCCGCCAGGTTCCGATGGAGGCGGCCGACGTCCATTTCGCGTGGCACGCGATCCGCGACAAGACCGGCTACGCCGTCTACCTCGTAGCCGCTCGGCGCGACATGATCGACGCCATCGTGGCGGCGGTCAGCTCGGCCGGCCTCCAGGTCGAGCGCATTGACCTCAAGCCGCTGGCCCTGGCCCGTGGCATGGGGGTCTCGGATGGGTTGCTCCTCGAGTGGGCGGCCGCCGAGGCGACGCTGGTACTGATGGTCAAAGGCCGCCCTCGGTTTTTCCGGACGTTCGTCCTCGACGCCTCATCCGACGATCCCGAGGCGCAGCTCGAGGAGTTGACCCACGCCCTGAACGCGCTGGTGAAATTCATGCGGGGCACCGCGTCCGATGTCGCGATCAGCCCGACAACGACACTGGCGCTCGGTGGGCGGTTCGCGTTCCTTCCCGACGGCATCCAGCGGGCCGAGCAACGTTTCGATTTCACGATCACCGTCCCGACCACGCGCTTCACCTCGGCCCCGGGCTTTCCCTGGCAGGCGCACCTTGCCGGGCTGGGCCTGCTGATGCAGGCGCGCTGGTACGACCGCCTTACCCCAACACAGGGAGGTGACAGCCGTGTCGCGGCCTGAATACGCCCAGGTCGGCGTCGATTTCGCCCCGCCTCGGCGGCCGAACCGGGTCCGGCAGCCGCTGCTGGCCCTGGCGCTGGTCGCGCTGGCGCTGGGCGCGATGACGGTCGCCGTGACGCAATTGCTACTGCGCTGAGTGAACCTTTACAGATCTCGCAAGATTGCGGCCCTACGCTCGACTGAGTCTAAGGAGGTAAACGACAAAATGCTTCTCGCAATACTCAACGATGCGCGCAAACGCTCGCATCGCCACCAGGGTGGATTCACCCTCGTCGAATTGCTCGTCGTCATCGCCATCCTTGGTGTGCTCGCGGCCATCGTCCTCTTCAACATCTCGGGTGTCAACGCCAGTGCGGCGTGCAACGGCATGAAGACCGACGGCGCGACCCTCCAGGGCGCCGCCGACCTGTACTGGAACACCTACGGCGTCTACCCGGTCGGACAGAACAGCCCGGCGACCATCCCGGGTGTTAACGATGTGGCCACTCCGGCAGCCGGTGCCTACGTCAACGAGCAGGAACTCCTGATGGCCAACCTGCTTCACAGCGCGACCAACGGCTGGAATACCGCAGCGCCGCCGCCGGCCGGTACCGAGATCTTTACCTACAAGGCCTCACCGCCCCAGGGCACTGTTCACGGCGCGATTCAGGGCAACGCCTGCGTCTACAACTAAGCGACCAAGCGGAATAAGCATCAAGATTCGGCCGGCCTTCGGGCCGGCCGAACTATTTTCTGGACTAGGCGATCTTGGCTGCGTCGCCCTCGACCACGCCCGCGATGCGCTGGGGCAGGGACGAGGTCGCGAAGGCGGCGGTCAGGCGGGGATCCCACTGGGTACCGGATCCGGCGGCAAGGATCTCCAGGGCCCTGGCAACCGAGTGCCGCGGCCGGTAGGGTCGGTCCGTGATCATGGCGTGGAAGGCGTCGGCAACGGCGACGATGCGGGCCATCATCGGAATCGCTGCGCCCTGCAGCTTGTCGGGATAGCCGCTTCCATCCCATCGTTCGTGGTGATGCCGGATGGCCGGCGCCAGGACGGTCGCCGGTCGAAAGGGACCGGCGAGCTCGGCGCCCAGGATCGTGTGTTTCTGGATCTGGGCGAACTCTTCTGCGGTGTAGCTCCCCTGCTTGTTCAGCAGTTCTTCCGGGAGGCCGATCTGCCCGATGTCATGCAGTAGGCCGGCATGGAAGGCGACCTCCTGGTCCTCCGCGTCGAGGCCGATCAACCGCGCCAGCGCCTGGGCCGTCATGGCGACCCGGTCGTCGAAGGGCTCCTTCGACTCGGTCGGGTCTTCCTTCTTGACCAGCTCACGCAGGCTTTCCTGGGTGCTGCGGAGGTCGCGCCGCAGTTCCTTGAGGCGGAGCAGCGCCCGTACGCGAACCTGGAGGTCGCGCATCGGGATCGGCTTGACGATCAGGTCGTCGCCACCGGCTTCCACCATCTTGGCGCGCTCCGGCCGGGGGTCGAAGCCGGTCATCATCAAGACCGGGATCTCGGCCGTTTCCGGGTCCGATTTCAATTGCTTGCAGGCCTGGTGCCCGTTCATCACCGGCATCTCGATGTCCATCAGGATCAGGTCCGGCTTGAGCCGCCGGGCGGCGCGGACGGCCTCCTCGCCATTGGTCGCGGCTTCCGTCCAGAAACCCAGGGTGGAAAGCTGTCCGCAAAGCAGATCGCGATTGGCGCTACTGTCGTCCGTGACCAGGATGGTCCGGCGTTCGGGCATCGGCCCGGATGGGAAGGCTTCCACTGGCAATAAGACGTAGGAAGGCGGACCTTCCTTCGTTGCAGGGAGCAGTGAAGCGTCGCGTCACACAACCGTCGGTTTCCCTGGCGCTGAAGCTGCCGAACCTGCTGTCGGTCGAGCAGGTCGCGGTCGCCATCCATCGGCATCCGGAGGTGGTTCGGCGACAGGCGCGCGACGGCCGGCTGCCCGCGGAAAAGATCGGCCGAGTCTGGTTCTTCCGCCCGGAGCGACTGGCAGAGGCAGGGTTCTCCCAGTTTCTGCCGCAGATGGCCCCCGACCGGGCCGGCGAATCCCGGACCCCCGGGGCACTGTTCAGCGCTCTCGCCGATGCCGGCCTCCAGGCGTTGCAGCACCTGAACCGCGAGGCGATCTTTACCGCGGTCGGCAGCCGGCTCGCGCAGGCCGGCCTGTCCACCTACCTCTTCGACCTGGCGCCGGACGGCAAGGGGCTGGTGGTGGCGTTTCGGCAAACGCAGGAAGCGCCCGCCGACGTCGGCAAGTTAATCGGCCGCCAGGAGGTTGGCAACTTCCTGCCGTTCGACCGCATCCCCGTCCTCCACGACGTCTGCACCACCCTGCGAGCCCACTACGTCGGCGATCCCGATGAGCTGGTTGGCCGGGTGGCAATGGTCCTGCCGCCCAGCAGCGTCGGAAACGCCCGCAAGCTGAGCGAGCTGCTCCATCTGCACACGCTGATCTCTGCCCCGCTGGTGCTCGAGGGCAAGGCCATCGGAGCCATCACCGTGCTGGGCCCCGGGCTGAAAGAGACCGACGTGCCGGCCGTGATGGCCTTTGCGAACCAGACGGCGGCCGCCTTGCAGACAGCCCGCCTTCTCGACGAGTCGCGCCAGGTGGAGGAGGCCGCCGTGCTCACCCTCGCCGGGGCGATCGAGCTCCGTCAGGCGATGCACAGTCGGGCGAGAGAGCATGCCGAGCTGGCTGAGCGCTTAGCCGAATATCTCGGGTTCGACGCGCCACGGCGGCGGCGAATCCGATATGCGGCGCTGCTCCAGGATCTGGGGAAGCTCAACGTCCCGGAAAGCATCCTCAAGCAACGCGGCCGGTTGAGTGCCGAAGAGCGGGCGTTGATCATGACCCACCCGGTTGTCGCCGCCGACCTGCTTGGGCGGTTCAAACCGTTGTCCGACCTGGCACCGCTAGTCCGATCGCACCACGAGTGGTTCAACGGCGAGGGGTATCCCGACGGCCTTGAAGGCGAAGCGATCCCGATCGAGACCCGCGTCATCTCAGTGGTCACCGCATTCTTCAACGTCACCTTCGACGTTCCGGTCAAGAGTGCAACCACGGTCGCAGAGGGTCTTGAGGAGCTGGCGCGTTTTCGGGGCATCAACCTGGACCCCGCCATAACGGATGCCTTCATCCGCATGTGCCGCCAGGCCGAGTCGAGCCAGGCGCCGTGGTTCACACAGATGCTGGAAGCGATGAACAGTCCCCAGCCCCCGGCGCCGGCCGCTCTCCGGGACATATTGTCCGTGGCTGACTCGCGCGAGCTCCGCATCATTTACCGTGTCGCACAGGAAACCACCGCGGTGCTCGACCTTGACACCCTTCTCAGCCGCATCGTGACCATCATTCGCGAGGTCATGGGCTACTCCATGGTCGCCATCCTCCTGCCCGGACCAAGACCCGATGAGCTCCGAGTCGGGGCGCAGAGCGGCTACAACGTCGATATCACCGGGCTCACGATTTCGGGCGACGAGGGCATCACCGGCTGGGTGTTCACCCATGGTGTCGCCAAAATCGTTCCGGATGCCAGAGCCGAACCCCGCTACATCGGGGTCGACGACCAGGTTCGGTCGGAGCTCGCCTTTCCGCTGATCAGTCGAGGCCGCGTCGTAGGTGTCTTGAACGCGGAGAGCCTGCAACCCGATGCCTTCTCCGAGGCCGACGTCGCGCTGATGTCGGCGGTGGGATCGCAGCTGGCCTCATCGCTCGAGGTTGCCCAACTCCACGACAGTCTCAAGCGCGAGGCGAGCCACGACCCCTTGACACGGCTCAACAACCGCCGGCTCTTCCTCGAGCGCATTCAGCAAACCGTGGATCGAGCGGTAGCCGCGGGCGACAGCTTCTCCATCGTCTTCCTTGACGTCGATGGGCTGAAGCGAATCAACGACACCTATGGCCACCTCGCCGGCGACGCACTCCTCCGGGAGGTCTCGAACGCCCTGACGGATGCGGTCCGAGGCGAGGATGTGGTGGCGCGCTACGGCGGCGATGAGTTCGTCGTGTTGCTCCCGGCGACTGGAGCCGCAGCGGCCGCGGTCGTAGCCCAGCGCATCTCCGATGGCATCGCCCGGCACCGTTTCATGGCCGGCCGCGATTTGCTCCAGATCCCTGGAGTCAGCCTCGGAGTGGCGACCTTCCCGCAAGATGGCACCACCGCCGAGGACCTACTCGCTGCGGCCGATGCCACCCTCTATCGGCAAAAACGCCGGGCCAGCTAGCCGAAGACGAGCTGGAGGTCGTAGAGCTCGCGCGGTACGCGGCGAGTTTCCGCGACGACATCGCGCAGGGGCACGATCGCAACCTGGCCGTCGCGACGGATTGGAATCAAGCCGGCCTTGCGATCGGCCAGCAGGTCAGTAGCCGCCACGCCGAGGCGGGTGGCCCAGATCCGGTCGACTGGCGAGGGCGAACCACCACGCTGCAGGTGACCGAGCACGGTGACGCGTGTCTCGAAGCCAGTAGCTTCCTCGATCCGGGTGCTGAGTGCATCGCCGACACCCTGCTTGGCGAGCTGCACGTGGCCGAAGGCGTCGCGCTTCTCCGCACCGGCGGCGATAGGGACGGCCGGTTCGAGGGCGCGCATCTTGACGCCCTCGGCGACGACGATGATGCTGAAGTCCTTGCCTTCACCGCGACGGTGATGCAGATGGTTCACCACCGCATCGAGCTCGGCCGGAAACTCCGGAATGATGATCATATCGGCGCCGCCCGCCAGACCGCCCACCATCGCGACCCAGCCGGTATCGCGGCCCATCACTTCGACCACCATCACGCGGTGGTGCGCGGACGCGGTTGTGTGCAGCCGATCGAGCGCCTCGACGACGACCCCCACCGCCGTATCGAAGCCGATGCAGAACTCGGTGACCGACAGGTCGTTGTCGATCGTTTTGGGCACGCCGACCACGGGATAGCCGGCGTCGCTCATCGCCGCCGCGACCGAGAGCGTGTCGTCGCCGCCGATCGCCACGAGGCCGTCGATGCCAGAGGCGCGCAGCAGGCTGACCACCTTCTCGATCCCGCCTTTTTCTTTGAGTGGATTCGTCCGCGACGTGCCCAGAATGGTGCCGCCCAGCGGAAGGATGCCACGGACCGATGCCATCGTCAGGTCCTCGAGGTCGCCATCACCAAGTAACCCGGCCCAGCCATTCTTGATGCCGCTGACCTCGAAACCGCGCTGAAACGCGCGGCGAGCTACGCCACGGATGGCGGCGTTGAGTCCGGGGGCGTCGCCACCGCCAGTGAGGACGCCGATGCGCACGACGCCTAGTGTAGCCCGGCCTACCTGGAACGCCGGCGGCTAGAAGTCAGATTGAGGATCAGCAACAACGCGCCCAACACGACGATGAGCGCGCCGACCGCCACGCCCCCGGTGCGCCCGAATTGATAGCCGCCAATGCCGATGATGCCTTCGAAAAAGGCAACGCCCAGCAAGAACAGGACGACGCCGATGCCGATCAGACGGGTGCCCGCCCGCACGTTACCCGGCCGACCGGCGGCAAGGCCGTAGAGCACCATTCCTGCCCCGACCGCACCCGGAAAAATCAGCGCCCACGCATAGGCCCAACTCTCGAAGTGGTCGGTCGCGTTCTGGTAGAGCAGGATGAGCCCGGTGACGGTGATGATGCTGCCGAGGATCGCGAGACCCTCGCCGACCGCACCTCGGCCCATCAGTGCGACGACGAGGATGGCGACGCCGGGGGCGATCACGAAGAAGGGCCAACCGTAGTGGCCGACGTCGACGTTGACGAATTGTCCAAGTAACAACAGTGCCCCGACGAGGACGAGCAATCCGCCCAGCACCATCGAGGGACGCCGCGACCAGCGAGGCGCGTCGCTATCGGCCATGGGCCTACCTTACCCGGCGGCGCGCGGGTGTCAAGGGCCGCCGCCGAGCCTTCACCCGCACCGTGGAGGAGGGGCAGAAGTCGTTCATCACGCACTCCGGGCACCGCGGGGCCCGCGCCACGCAGATCCGGCGGCCGTGCAGGATCAACCGCAGGCTGAAGCCGGTCCACTCCTCCGGCGGAATCAGCTTCGTGACGTCGGCTTCGATCTTGACCGGGTCGGTGCTCTTGGTCAGGCCCAGGCGCCGCGTGAGCCGCTTGACGTGCGTGTCGACGGCGAAGCCGGGAACGCCAAAGGCGACGCCCAGCACGACATTGGCGGTCTTTCGTCCGACGCCCGGCAAGGTGACAAGGTCTTCGATGCGGCCCGGGACCTGGCCACCGAATCGATCGACCAGCGCCGCGCTGGTCGCGATGATCGTCTTTGCCTTGACGTGGAAGAAGCCGGTGGGCTTGATCATCGCTTCGACCTGCCGCGGTTCGGCATGCGCCAACGCGGCCGCATCCGGATAGCGGGCAAATAAGGCTGGCGTCACGGAGTTGACCGACCGGTCGGTCGTCTGCGCCGACAGGATGGTCGCAATCAGCATCTGGAAGGGGTTGACGTGGTCGAGTTCTGAGACCGCGGGGTAGACCGGCTTGAGCCGCTCGACAGCGAGCAGGGCACGGTCCCGGGCACGCAGTCCTGCCATCGGCTAAAGCCTAGTCGCCCTCGTAACGCGCGCGTAACCACACGGGGAGGTCAAGCGCGCAAAGTTGAGTTGAACGACCCGTTACCTCGATGTGGGCGCAGCACCCTCCGCCGACGCCCGTCGGGCCTCGATGCACAGCCTTCGCTGGTACATCAGCGTCGGCTTCCTGATGGTCGGCGTGGTTCCGCTCATCTTCTTCGGCGCCCAGCGCATCTCGGAGCTGTTCGCGACCCAGAACGCGAGCATCCAGCAAAAGCACGAGCCAATGGCCGAGAGCCTGGCGCAAGCCATCTATGGGTACCTGCTGGACCAGACGGCGGCGTTGAAGAGCACCGCATCCCAGATCGAGTCGGACAATGACACCAGCATCGCCCGGCTCAACGACGCCAGCTTCAATCCTGACCACCTGAACATGGAGCTGGCTGCCGCCCACTCGGCCCAACCGGCGCTGCTGCAGCTTTACGTCGGCAACCTGGCCGGTCGGGCCGTGGCCGCCGCTCCGCCCGCCGGCGTCGGCGTCGACTACAGCGTCTGGAATTACGTCCAGGAAGTCCTCAATCCTCGACGGATCGGTCCGAAGTACTCGGACGTGGTGCGGTCTCGCGGTGATGCCAGCGTGGCCGCGGTCGTGATCGCGGTTCCCATCCTCGACGCGCGACGTTCGCTCGTGGGCTTCCTCGCCGGGACCGTCGACCTTTCCGAGGTCCAGCGCCTGTCTAACTACAGCCGGATCGGTCAGAACGGGCAGGCGGTGGTCGTCGACCGTCGCGGACGGGTCATTGCCCACCCGCGCGAAGACTGGCGGCTGGCCGCCACCGACCTATCCTCGTCCGGCATCTTCCAGCAGGCGCTTGGGCAGGAGACCGGCGTCAGCTGGTACACCGACCTCGACGGCAACGTGCCGCGAGCTGCCGGCTTCGCAACCGTTCCCGAAGTCGGCTGGAAGGTATGGGTGTCCCAGCCGGTCGCTGATCTCCGGTCCGAGCTGACGCCCTTGATCGTGAGCACGATCGAATGGCTGCTGATCGCCATCGTGCTCGCGCTGGTGCTCGGATTCCTCGGGGCGGCCTGGATCACGCGCCCAGTCGACGAGTTGACCGGCGCCGCCGCGCGGATCGCCCGCGGCGACTTCGTCACCCCGGTCAGGGTGCGTGAACGCTACGCGGCGCGCGAGCTGCAGGCTCTGGCAACCACCTTCAACCAGATGACGAGCCAGCTCAGCGGCGCCTACCAGACGCTGGAGGAGAAGGTCTCGCAGCGGACGTCGGAACTGCAGGCGGCCAACCAGGAGATGGCCCGGGCCAACAAGTTGAAATCAGAATTCCTGGCCAACGTGTCGCACGAACTGCGCACCCCGCTCTCCGCCATCATCGGCTTCTCGCAGATTCTGCTCGACGGCATCGATGGTCCGATCAACGAGGAGCAGCAGCAGGATATCCAGCAGGTCAACAAGAGCGGCCAGTCACTGCTGGGGTTGATCAACCAGATCCTCGACCTCAGCAAGATCGAGGCGGGAAAGATGGAGCTATCGCTGGAACGCGTCGAGCTTGCGACACTGATCAGCTCGGTGCTGGAGAGCATCAGCCCCCTGGCGCAGGAGAAGGGGCTGCGGATCGACACCCGCTTCGCTCCCTCCCTCCCCGCGGTCGAAGCCGATCCGGTGCGCCTCAAGCAAATCCTGATCAACCTGCTCTCCAACGCCGTCAAGTTCACCGAACGCGGTCACATCGAAGTGAGCGCGCAACCATCGGGCCGTATGGTGCGCATCGCGGTCAAGGACACCGGCACCGGCATCTCCCCGGAAGCGCAGAAGGTGATCTTCGATGAGTTTGTCCAGGGCGACGGCAGCAGCACCCGGCGCCACGGCGGGACGGGCCTCGGCCTGAGCATCGTGCGCCGCCTGGTAGAGATGCACGGCGGCGCCATCACCGTGGTCAGCGAGCCCGGCCTGGGGAGCACCTTCACCTTCACCATCACCGCCTGGGCGGCGGGTCAGGCGGGCGTCGCTCCCATCCAGCAGCGACCGTTGCGCCGACCCAACCAGGGACTCCCCGGGACGGCCATCCTGGTAGTCGACGACGACCCCAGCGTCCGTCAACTGATCTCGAGGCACCTGGAGCAGGAAGGCTGGAAGACAGTGCAGGCGTCGAACGCGGCCGACGCGCTTCAGCTGGCGCGCGAGGCGCGCCCGATGCTGATCACGCTCGACATCATGATGCCGGATGCCTCCGGATGGTGGGTGCTCGAAAAGCTGAAGGAAGATCCGCAGACCGCTGGCATCCCGGTCCTCGTGGTCACCATCGTCGAGGATCAGCGGTTGGTGTTCGCACTCGGTGCCTCGGACTACCTCGGCAAGCCCTATGACAAGGGCGCCCTGATCGCGAAGATCCGCCGTCTGCTACCCACCCTCGAGGGTAAGCGCGTCCTGGTCGTTGATGACGAGGCGAACGCCCGGTCGATGATCGCCAAGATTCTCAAGGAAGAGCACGCCGAGGTGGTAGGGGCCGCCAGCGGCGACGAGGCGATGGCCCTGATCGCGGCTTCACCGCCCGATCTCATCCTGCTCGACCTGATGATGCCCGGCATGAGCGGCTTCGAGATGGTGGCGCGGCTGCGCGCCCAGCCTCGTGGGGCGACCATCCCGATCATGATCGTCAGCGCCAAGCAGCTGACGGCGGAAGACATCCTCACTCTGAATGGACACGTCCAGCGATTTGTGACGAAGGGATCGATCGAACCGGAAGGCCTGACCAACGCGGTTCGCCAGCTGCTCGGTCAGAGTAAAACGCAAGGAGCCGCCGCATGAACCAACTGATTCTCGTGGTCGAAGACGACGCGATTATGCAAAAGATGGCGCTCAAGATCCTGCGCTCCCGCGGCTTCAGCTGCGAGCTTGCCGTCACCGGCCGCGAGGCGCTGGCAAAGGCGGGAGCCCTCCACCCCGGCTTGATCCTGATGGACCTGTCCTTACCGGAGATGAATGGCTGGGAGGCGACCCGAGCGCTCAAGGCGGACCCGGCGCTGGCCGCCATTCCGGTGGTCGCCGTCACCGCCCACGCGATGGTCGGGGACCGGGAGACCGCGATCGCGGCAGGTTGCGCCGAATGCGTGACCAAGCCATATGAGCTCGAGGAGTTGATCGCGGTGGTCGAGCGCTACATCGGCCCGGCGCAGCGCAAGGCCAAGGTGGCCTGAGAAGCCGTACGTCTGGCGATGTCAAGAATCGTAAAGACGTGACGATCGTGTAAACCGCGCATACCCTGGCGCCGCGCGCGCGTTACGCGACCCATGGCCAACCTTCTTCGCCGTTGGCGTGGGCCGCTCCTGGGCGGCGTCGCGATCTGGCTCCTGAGCTTCCCCCTCCTCGTGTGGCACCCGGCTGCCGCCAGCCAACCGGTCTATGCCGCGGGCGTTGCGATTGCCAAAGAGGATGCGGCTGATCACCGGCTGGTCAGGCAGGTGGAGCGGGACCGAATGGTCGCCGCCCAGGCCGCCGCCGCACGGGCCGCCGCAGAGGCCCAGGCCGTGGCTGCGAGCCAGGCAGCGGTGGCCGCCGCCCCCGCGGCGACGACGGTCCAGCCCGCCACCCCAGCCGCTCGCCCCGTGGCGGCGCCCGTGGCGGTCCGCGCCAACACCATCGTGATCCCGCGGCTCGGGCTGGTTCAACCGGTGGGCTGGTATGGCGACTGCTCCGGTCGGGCTGCCGTGCCGCACTGGGGCGCCTGGCGGTGGAGCTGCGCGGGGAGCAACAACATCTATGTCATGGCGCACAACCCCGGGACCTTTACCCCCATCCTCGGCCTGCGGGCTGGCGATATCGTCAAGTACGGCGACCCGTCGGGTCGGGTCCATACCTACCGGGTGAGCTACACCACGATCGTCAGCAACACGCAGATGTGGCCACTGGGCGCCACGCCGGCCTCCTCGTTGACGTTGCAGACCTGCTGGACCTGGGACGGCAGCCGGGACTTTATCGTCCGCGCGCTCGAGATCTAACCTGGTTCTAAACCGGCGCGCGCTCTTCGACCCGCTCGCGGTCTGGATCGAAGTACAGGCGCGATCGCGTGGTGGGATCGCGCGCGAAATAAACCAGTTCCCAGGCATCGCCGCCGATCCCCTGCTGACTATGGATATCGTCGGGTACGTCGGGAAACCATGCGATGTCGCCAGGCGCCAGCTCCTGACTCTCGACGAGGCGTAGCCGCGCCCGTCCCGGCTCGGAGGCATCGTCCTCGCGAGCCCAGAGAATGTGACGGTCGCGGCCGCGGATGACGCAAATGACGCCCCACGAATTGTGGTTGTGGACCGGCGTCGGGGCATCCGGGCGAAACCGGCCCAGCATCAGCGTTGAGCCACCCGTGCCGTGCCCGAGAATGGTGAAGCCGGCGCTGGAGTTGTGAAGGGCGGCAAGTCGCGAAGGATCGACGAGATCCGGATCCTCGGCGAGAGAACGCAGCAACGTGCCGATGCGGAGAAACGTATCGGGGCCCGGCCCTTGAACAGCCAGCAGGCCCTCGGCCGCGCGGAAGAAGTGCTCGAGATCCGACTCTGATGTCACGCCGCCATTATCAGGCAGCTTTGAGTTCGAGCAGATCCCGGCAGCGGTCGAGCCAGCGCGTCAAGAGGCGTTCTTCCTCCTGCAACTCCGCCATCTTGCCAGGGTACTGGTCGATGTTGGCATGCAGAAGGTTGAAGCGATCGCGGGTGAGCGGATCGACGCCAAAGATCTGCTTGAGCACCGTCGCCCGCTTGTGTTCGCGGCTGAGCTCGGCCATTTGTTCCTGGACCCGGTCGAGCTCTCCGCGCATGTCGGCGGCGATGTCGCGCAGGATCTCCATGTCGATGCGCTCCGGCTGTTCGACGGTCATCGGCGCACCCCCAAGGTAAAGTCCGGCGCCTTGCGGTCGGGATAGAGGGCGGCGAGCGCCGGCGAGATCGCCACCTTCTTTGAGTAAATCTTCGCCATCGCCTGTGGCCGGATCCCGGTGGGACTCAGCTTGCCCTGGATGCGGCCGTTGCCGTCGATGCCCGTTTCCTCGAAGAGGAAGACGTCTTGAAGCGTGATCGTGTCGCCTTCGCGGCCGATGACTTCGGTGATATTCGTCATCCGGCGTGAACCGTCACGCAGCCGGGACTGTTGCACGATCAGGTGGATGGCGGAGGCGATCTGCTCGCGGATGGCACGCTGCGGCAGGTCGACACCGGACATCAGCACCAACGTCTCGAGGCGGGACAGCGTGTCGCGTGGCGTGTTGGCGTGGATGGTGGTCAGCGATCCATCGTGGCCGGTGTTCATCGCCTGCAGCATGTCGAGCGCCTCACCGCTGCGGCACTCGCCGATAACGATGCGATCGGGTCGCATCCGAAGTGCGTTTACGACCAGCTCGCGAATGCTGATCCGGCCGGTGCCGTCGATTCGGGCCGGCCTCGACTCGAGCCGGACTTTGTGCGGCTGGCGGAGCTGCAGCTCGGCCGCGTCTTCGATGGTGACGACCCGCTCGTTGTCGGGAATGAAGGAGGACAGGACGTTCAGCGTGGTGGTCTTGCCGGATCCCGTGCCGCCGGCGACCAGGATGTTGAAGTGCGCTTTGACGCAGGCTTCCAGGAAGGCGGCGGCCTCCGCCGAGAGCGTTCCGAATTTGATCAGGTCCTCGACGGTATACGGATCCCGCGCGAACTTCCGGATCGTGAGGGAGGCGCCGTCGAGGGCCAGCGGCGCGATCACGGCATTGACGCGCGAGCCGTCCGGCAGCCGGCAGTCGACCATTGGTGAGTCATCGTCGATGCGCCGCCCGACGAAAGCCGCAATATCACGAATCACCCGGACCAGCTCGGCGTCGCTGGCAAATCTCACGTCGGCCAGGGTGAGCTGTCCCTTGCGCTCGATGTAGACCTGGTTTGGCCCGTTGACCATCACCTCGCTGATGGTGTCGTCCAGCAACAGTGGCGTCAGGGGACCGTAGTCGTGACCTTCCAGCGACCGGTCCAGCGCCTGGGCGGCGGACTCGGGTGGCTCGGCAGTAGAGTCGAGCTCCGCGAGGTGCAACGTAACGGTCGATCCCACGGGCCCGAGAATACGGCCGCAAGCTTACGGCACACGTAAGACAAAACCCACCGTCACATAGTCCTTTCAACAGTGCCTAGGTAGCACCGGCCTCCGAGGGCGTGTCGGCGCGTATCGGACCGGACAAGGAGCCGTTAACGATGTGTACGCCCGCTATACGGGTCGATGTCGCATCCGGCGGGGCGTCGTGCAACGCGATACATCACCGCGGCTTGTTCGCCAGGTCGGGCTTGTATGCGGCTGTAAAGACTCCCCTGACCCACCAGCCCCACAGCCAGGCGCTCTCAGCCACCTCTAAGGCTTCTCCGCCGGAAGCTTCAGCCGCGGGCGCGACACTGGGCCTGTCGAAATCGTCGGAAAACACTGGAGGTCGTAAACAACATGATCGGCAAGGCACTGGCAGGAATCGCGACGGCGGGAGTGATCGCGGGCGTGCTCGCCACCGGCGCCATGGCGGCACCGGCGGCCACGACAGCGGCAAGCCCGGCGAAGGCGCAGCGTCCGGCGGCGAAGGATGTGTTCGGTGGAACTGTCACCGCGATCACGGCGACGCAGGTGACCGTCAAGAACGCGAAGGCGGGCAGCAAGACTTTCCTTAAGACCGACGCCACCGTGGTGGTTAAGGGTCGCAACGAGAAGGCAAGCTGGTCGGAGATCGAAATCAACAGCCACGTCATGGTTCGCTACGAGACACGGGACGGCAAGCTCTACGCGAAGCGCGTCCACATCGGCCGCCCGCACGTCGCCGGCAAAGTCGAGAGCGTCAACGGCAACGTGATCACGATTCGGACCCGAGATGGCAAGGACGTTCGCCTGACCGTCAACAGCACCACGAAGTACGTCGAGATCACCGGCAAGCATCAGCGTCAGGCCGGGAAGCTCAGCGACATTCACGCCGGGATGCGCCTGATCGCCGCTGGCAGCTACGACACGAGCCACAACTTCGACGCCGCACTCGTCGCCTATCGCAACAAGTAGACTCATCTCTCAAGCCCCTACTTTCCCTCCCCACCTCGGGGAGGGTTTTTATTTCCCCTCTTTGCGAGGAGGGCAGGGTGCGGGCCTTACGGCGCCAGCCGCTCGATGTGCCAACCACCCGTAGCTTGTCGCGTATAGAGGATTCGGTCGTGGAGTCGGTTGTCGCGGTGCATCCAGAACTCGATCGTCTTGGGGATCACCCGATAGCCACCCCAGTTATCCGGGAGCGGGACGATTCCACCTTCGTACTTCTTCGCCAGGGCTGAAACGGTCTCTTCGAGTTTGGCGCGGCTCGGGATCACCTGGCTCTGCGGCGAGGCCAGGGCGCTGATTTGGCTGGCGAGTGGCCTGCCGTGAAAATACGCCGTCGATTCCTTGGCCGACTGCTTGACCACATCGCCGCTGATCCGCACCTGGCGTCCGAGCTTTGGCCAGTAGATGACCAGCGCCGCCCTCGGGTTCTCGGCCAGCTCCCGCCCCTTGTGGCTTTCGTAGTTGGTGAAGAATCCGAAGCCCCGCTCGTCGAAGCCACGCAGTAGTACCATCCGCGCCGATGGCTCGCCGGACGGAGTCCCGGTGGCGACGGTCATCGCCTCGGGAAGGATCTCGCCGGTCTCCATCGCATCCTTGAACCAGGCGGCGAATTGCTTCAGCGGGTCGACATCGACGCTATCTTCGTCAAGGCGCGTTGTCTCGCTTATGGAAGCAACCCGTGCGACCAGGCCACGTTGCCTGCCTTGTCTTGCGGCGCGTGCTGCCGGGCGATCACCCAAACGCCCGCCGCTTCCAGCTGCGCCTGAGCGTCGACTTCATCGAGCTCGGTGCTGGCGAGGAGGTCCCAGCGCAGAGGCTTGATCGACCAACCGAGCGCTCCCATCTTCTTCAGAAGCACCGAGAGCTTGCGCAGTCGATACCCGAGGGATTCGCCCAGCGCCAGCACGGATGCGCTGGCCGGCGCTGTGTCGGCGGTCGTGCCGTAACTCTCGTAAAGGCGGTCGATCCATTCGGGGACCTCGCCATCCAAAGAGGCTCAGCTTCAGCCGTGCCACCCTTCTATTATCCGGTTGCGATGTCCCCCAGCCCACCCTCCGGGCAGCAGTTCGTGTTGACGTTCGGCGACCAGCGCGCGGTCGTGACGGAAGTCGGCGCCGGGCTGCGCACCTACACCATGGCCGGCCACGACGTCATCGACGGCTACGGGGAAGACGAGATGTGCACCATCGGCCGCGGCCAGCTGTTGCTGCCATGGCCGAACCGGATCGAAGACGGCCGATACGAATTCGACGGCAACCTGTATCAAACGCCGATCACCGAGCCGGCCCGGCACAATGCGCTCCACGGGCTGACCCGCTGGGTCAACTGGAGTGCTGTCGAGCACGCTGCGGACGGTGTCGTGATGTCGCTGGTGCTTCATCCCCAGGAGGGCTACCCTTTTGCCCTCCATCTGCAAGCCGAGTACCGCTTATCGAATACTGGCCTGACGGTCCGGACGACGGCGACCAACCTGGGGGCGCAGGCTGCGCCCTACGGCGCCGGCCACCATCCGTACCTCACCGTCGACAGCTTGATCGATCAGGCCCTCCTGAAACTACCCGCTTTGATGCGGCTCGAGACCAATGACCGGCTGATCCCCACCGGTCGACTGATGGCCACCAAAGGGACTGCCTTCGACTTTCTCGAGTTGCGGCCGATCGGCTCGTTGCGAATGGACACCGCCTTCGCCAGCCTGGTGCCGGACAGCGACGGCGTGATCCGAGTTCATTTCCAGGCTCCTGGCGGCGACCCGCGCGTGATCCTCTGGATGGAACCCGCCTACCGGTTCCTGATGGTCTATACGCCCGACACGATCTCCGAGACATCCCGCCGGCGGCGCAGTCTTGCGATCGAACCCATGACCTGCGCGCCGAACGCCTTCCGCAGCGGCGACGGCCTGATCGTGCTCCAGCCCGGCCAGTCCACGAGCGCGACCTGGGGCATTTTGCGATGACCTAGCCGGGCGCCGTTCCTGATTTCCGTCGAGATGACGATCCAGGGCCAGCAGAATATCCAGCCCACGGTTTCTCCCTCCCCCTCTGGGGGAGGGTAGGCTGGGGCGCTACATCGCGCATGGGCCCACTGGCACCGACGAGGTGCGCCCCTCAGCGTTATCGATGTCGGGTTGCACCTCGGCGTCGGTCAGCGCGTAGGCGTTGCCCGGCGAACTGGTGGAGGCCGCGAAGATGACACCAATGACGTTGCCATCCAGGTCGACCAACGGTCCGCCTGAGTTTCCTGGCACGACCTTCGCCTGGATGATCCAGATGCTGCGCACGACGAGTTGCTGGCCATAGATGTCGCGACCTTCAGCCCTGACCTCGCCGTTGACGACCGCGGCCGCGGCCTGTTCCCCGCCGCCGCCGGGGTAGCCGATCGCGGCCCCCTGGGTGCCCGGGCCCGCGCCCGCTTCGCTCAGGGGCGCCAGCGCCAGACGCGGCACATAGAGGATGGCGACATCGCGCTCCGAGTCGAAGAGGACCACCCGGGCAGGGAGGCCACTCCGCATCGATGGACTCCGCACCGTCGTACCCTGGGTCCCGGCCACCACGTGGGCGTTGGTGAGCACCAACCCGGGCCCGACCGGGAAGCCGCTGCCGAAGACGATGCCGCCGCAGCCGTAGCCCTGGATCTTCAGCGTTTCGGACTCGGCGTTCCGGACGCCGGCGGTGTCAATCGAGGCGGGCAACGGTTGGGGGGACGGACCCAGCGGTTCCAGGCCGGAGAAGACCGGCGCGAAGTTGACGCCAGCGATGATGGCTTCGACCCGAGCCAGGAAACTCGGCGGCCGCGGTGCAATCGCGTCCAGCGCGCGCAACACGGCGGAGCGCTGGATCGCGCTCGAGAGTTGCGGGCTGGGCATTTGGGCCAGGCTCAGTCCGAGGAACCAGGAGACCGAGAGCACCGCGAGCGCGGAGAAGATCCCGCCGGCCACACTATCGATGCGGCCGCTCTGTGGGTGCGCCAGCAGCCGCAGCCGGATCGGCTCGCCCACCCAGTAGCCGGCGCTGCTCCCGACGGCGCCCAGGACGATCAGGATCAGCACCGCGCCCAGCGACCGGATGCTCGAGCTGGTGATGTTGACGAAGTCCATCAGCACCGGCGCCAGGGCAGCTCCGATCACGACGCCGAGCAGGAGACCGGCGTACTGGGCCAGCGAGAGCCAGAAGCCGCGTCGGTATCCACCGCTGACGGCGAAAACGATGGCGATCAGGATGACGAGGTCGACGAGCGTGAAGCGCGTCACGCGTGCACTCGAAGGTTGCTCCGCGGCTTCCCCACGCAGATCAGGGCGTAGCCGTCGGCCAGCTCTTCGTTACTGATCAGCCAGGCTTCGGATTGGTCGATGATGCCGTCGACCTTCACCATGCAGGTCTTGCACCGGCCCTTGCGGCAGTCGTAAGCCAAGGCTAAGCCGGCTTTGAGCCCGGCGTTGAGGATTCCCTCGGTCTCGTCGACGGCCAGCGTCGTGCCGCTTCTGACGAACGTCACCTGGAAGGAGCGCGTCACGAATGACTCTTGATCGCATTGATGACGCGGAACAGGTACTCGCCGGCCGCAAACAGCACGACGATCACGCCGAACACGACCAGGCGCGGCCGCAGCCAGCTCCGATAGAAATTGCCTCGCCAGGCGGGACCGAGCAAGACGGCGAGGACGACGGCGACCGCCGCAATCAGCAGACCGAGACGAATCGCCGTCGACACCGGCCTAGTCTAGACATACCTCGAGCGCGCGCTTACTCGAGGCCGATGACGTGTTTGAACTTGTCGAAAAAGCCCTTCTCGATATGCTGCGGTTTGCCGCTGGTGCCACCCAGTTGCCGCAACACCTGCTTCTGTTCTTCGGTGAGGTTGGTGGGAATCACGACCCGTACATAGACGAGTTGGTCGCCGCGACGGCCGGACCGCACATGCGGCACGCCGCGGCCGCTGATGCGGATGGTCTTGCCGTACTGGGTGCCGGGCGCAATCTCGATCTTCTCCGGCCCATCGACGGTCGGGATCTCGACCGTGTCACCCAGCGCGGCCTGCGCCACGCTCAGGGGCAGCTCATAGATCACGTCGGTGCCCTGGCGTTTCAACACCGGATGCGGCTTCACCTGGATCACGATGTACAGGTCGCCCGGTGCGCCATTGCGGGGGCCGACCTCACCCTCACCTGTGAGGCGGATCTGCGATCCACTGTCGACGCCGGCGGGAATGTTGACGCGAACCTTCTTCTCGCCCGGTCGGTGACCGCTGCCGCCGCAGGTCTTGCAGGGTCGCTCGATGACCTTACCCTCGCCGTTGCACCGCGGGCAGCTGGCGACGTTGACGATCTGGCCGAAGATCGACTGCGTGGCGCGCCGGACCTGGCCGCTGCCGCGACACTGTGGGCAGGTCTGTGGCGAGGTGCCCGACTCGGCGCCGCTGCCCTGGCAGGCCTGACAGGCCTCGGCCCGGGGAATGGTCAGCTCGCGTTCGACGCCAAAGACCGCCTCTTCGAAGCTGAGCCGAAGGTCGAGGCGGAGATCCGCCCCACGACGAGGGGCGGTGCGTCCCCGGCCGGCAGTCGCCGCGCCGAAGAACATGTCGAAGATGTCGTTGATCCCGCCGAAGCCGGCTCCCCCGAAGTCGAAGCCCGGCATTCCCTGCGCGGAATGGCCGAAGGTGTCATAGCGCTGACGCTTCGATTGGTCGCTCAGGACCTCGTAGGCTTCGTTGATCTCCTTGAAGCGTGACTCGGCCTGCGGGTCGTTGGGGTTGCGATCGGGATGAAATTGCAGCGCGAGCTTGCGATAGGCTCGCTTCAGTTCCTCGGCGCTCGCGCCCTTGCTCACGCCGAGCACCTCGTAGTAGTCCCGCTTGATCGCCATAAAGGTGTGTTAGGACTTTAACGCGCGGGGATGGGCAACCTTCACCAGGGTGGGCCTGAGCACACGGTTGTGGAGCCGGTACCCGGGCTGCATCTCCTCGACGATGGTGCCTTCCTCGTGCTCATCGGTCTCCTCGCTGGCAATCGCCTCATGTTGGGCGGGGTCGAACTTCTCGCCGACCGACGGGATGGTCGAGAGGCCTTGGGATTGCAGGACATCGTCGAACTGTCGGACCACCAGCTTGATGCCATCGAACCAGTTGCGGTCGACGCCCTCGGGGGCGTGCTCGAGCGCGCGCTGGAGATTGTCCCGGAGCGGCAGCAGCTTACGGAGCAGCTCCTCGTTTGCGAACTGGGTGCGATCGGTCAGGTCCTGGCGGGTACGCCGCTTGTAGTTTTCGAAGTCGGCGGCGAGCCGCTGGTAGCGAGCAAAGGTCGCCTGCGCTTCATCGCGGGCCGCCTGCAGTTCGGGATCGCTCGGCGGTTGGGGCTGGGCTGGCTCACCCTCCGTCGCCGAGCTGGCCCTGGTGTCGGTCACGCTCGGACGGCTCTGTCCGCCGCCCGGTGCCATTGGATCGGGGGGCTGATGCTTCGATGACATGCTTGGCTTTTTACCCATTGCCCTGCCGGCCGAATCAGTTCCCGAGCGGGCCAAGGAGCTCGGAGGTCGCCTGGCTGACCAGCCGGACCCGGGCCACGACTTGCCCGTAATGCATTCGGGTCGGCCCGATAACGCCGATCGTGCCTCGCACCCGCTCGTCCATCTTGTAGGTGGTCAGCACCAGGCTGCACTCGCGCAAGCCGCTGCTCGTATTCTCGCGACCGATGATGATCTCGACGTCCTTGTCGAAGGCCACCTGCTGCAAGATGCCGGCCAGCTGGGCGCCCTGCTCCAGTAATTCCAGCAACTCTTCGAGCCGGTTGACCTCCACGAACTCCGGATGGCGCAGCAGGTTGCGCACGCCGTCATGCAGGACCACCGACTGCCGTTGCGCCTGGTGGGTGCTGATCGAATCGATGACACGTTCGAGGATCTGGCGCTGCTCATCGCGATCGGGACCGAGCTGCTGCAACCGGGACAGGAGCTCTTCGGCGGTTTGCCCCTTGACCTTGCGGTTCAGCATGGCGGCCATCCGGCTGAGGTCATCCTGAGACGTCGCCCGCTCGAGACGAATCACCGTCTGCTTGATGAGGTTGCCCTCGAGCACCAGGATGATCAGGACGGACTGCGACTCCAGTGAGACCAGGTCGATGTGTTTGATGCGCGCCTCGCTGGTCTCAGGCGCGGTGACCAGCGAGACATTCTCGGTGATCTGGGCGAGCACCATCGCCGCCTTCTCCAGGATCCCCTCGACGCTATGCGGCGCCGTTTCAAAAGCCTGCTTGACGGTCCGCCGGACGGTCGGCGAGGCGGCCTCGGGGTCCATGAGGAAATCGACGAAGTAGCGGTAGCCCCGGTCCGTCGGGACCCGGCCCGCCGAGGTGTGCGGCTGTTGCAGGTAGCCGGTGCCGACCAGGTCGGCCAGCTCGTTGCGGATCGTCGCCGAGGACAGCGCGATGAAGTACTTGGCCGCCAGCACCTGCGAGCCGACCGGGACCCCGGTCACGGTGTAGTCCGAGACCACGGCTTTCAGGATCTGCTGCTTGCGCTCGTCGAGGGGAGTTGCTTCCATGGTATTGGCAGTCTCGATCCGCGAGTGCTAACTTGAATTGTACCGGCTATCCTCGGGGCATGCCGACTTCCGTGCGGATCTACTCAGACTACGTCTGACCCTTCTGCTATATCGACTCGGTCGGAGTCGAGCGGCTGGCGCGGGAATACGAGGTTGAGATCGAATGGGTGCCCTTCGAGCTGCACCCTGAGATCCCGCCCGAAGGCCGGCCTCGCGAGGAGGTCCTACCGGCCGCCTACATGGCGAGGGCCCAGGAGGGGGTAAGTCGAATGGGGGCTGCCGTCGGCCTCCGTCTCGCACAGCATGAACGCCTGATCAATTCCCGTCCCGCCCTGCAGGCCGCCGAATTCGCCCGCGAGCAGGGTCATTTCGACGCGATGCACCACGAGCTGCTCAGGGCCTATTGGGACGAAGGGAAAGACGTGTCGGACATCGCCGTCCTCTGCGAGGTCGCCTCGAAGGCCGGCGTCGACGTGCCGGGGATGGAGGCGGCGATCGCAACCGACCGATTCGGCGATTATCTCGATGCCCGTCGCGCCGAGGCCGAGGAGTTGGGCATCAACGGCATCCCCGCCCATGTCATCGCCGACCGCTACCTGGTGATGGGCGCCCAACCGTATGACCTGTTCGAGCGGGTCATGGCCAAGCTGGGCGTACCCAAGCGCAACGCCGAATCAGCGTGACGAGAAGCGGTGCTCCATGACGGCGCGCACCAGCAGCCCGGCTCCAGCAACGGCGACGGCGATAAACAGGACCCCGACGATTGGCGTGATGAGCTTGAACGTGCATGACGGCGGCGAACAGTCGGCCATCACCTTGAACAGAATCACCGCCCCGGCCAATCCCCCGCCGAGCATGTAGCCACCGGGCTGCTCCGGTCGGCTTCGGAACCTGGCCAGCAACAGCACCAGGAAGATGACCCCCGTGGCGGCTGGAAGCGGCCCGGCTGCGAGCGAGGCGTAGCCTAGCGCGGCCCCGGCAAGAAGAAAAGCGACCGTGGTGAGAACAACCGGCCCGTTCACGCCCACTGGTAGATCGCGAACATCGCAGGCCTAAGCCAGGAAGGCGGCGCCAACCTGGTTCGCGAGCTCGATGCCCCGTCGTGTGAGCTTGACGCCACCATCCTGTTCGGCCAGCAACCCGGCCTCGACCAGCTGGGTCCGCTGGGCGGGGAAATCGCGCGCCGCGGTGGTGCCATCCAATAAGCGGACGCCGACCATGGCGGCCTCTCCACTCGCGCGCTCCGGTGACAGGGTCTCGCGGCCGGCGACCGCGTGCCCTGAGGCGGCGGCCTGCCTGATATAGGCGTGCGGGCCCTTCACGTTCCACCGCCGCTCCGTGCTGCCATCACCTTCGCG
Source organism: Candidatus Dormiibacterota bacterium (assembly GCA_036390825.1). GTDB lineage: Bacteria > Chloroflexota > Dormibacteria > CF-121 > CF-121 > CF-13. The sequence goes on along the minus strand of DASWBA010000067.1, from coordinate 35,439 downwards.
AAACATCGAATGCGCGCCTGCCCCGCACCCCAGGTACGGCTGGTAGTGCCAGGCGTCCAGGTTGTGCCGGCAAGCAAATTGAGGACGGGCCCAGTTCGAGATTTCGTAATGGGCATAGCCGGCGGCCTCCAACCGGGCCACCGCGGCCCAGTACTGCTCTAGCTGGTCGTCGGCGTCGGGCATCTGGACCAGGCCGGTCCGCACCTCCTGGCCCAGCCGGGTTTGGGACTCCACCGTCAGCTCATAGGCCGACAGATGCTCAACGCCCTCGGCCAGCACCGCGTCGAGCGTCTCGAGCCAGCCCTCGAGGTCCACGCCGGGCACTCCGTACAGCAGATCGGCGTTGACATTCGCGAAGCCGGCGTCGTGTGCGGTGCGGATGGCCGTGATCGCCTCCGGGCCGGAGTGGAGGCGTTCCAGGAAGCGCAACGCGTCAGGCTGCAGACTCTGCACGCCAATACTGAGCCGGTTGACACCCGCCGCGAGCCAGCCATCCACCTGCTCGCCGGTCACGTTGCTCGGGTTCGCTTCCAGCGTGACCTCGGCGTCGGCCGCAAGCCCGATGGACCGCACGCGATCCATCAGAAGGCGCAACTGATCGATCGTGAGCAGGCTGGGCGTGCCACCACCGATGAAGACCGTCTCGATCGGCCCGATCGGCAACGCGCCACCGGCCATATCGATCTCCCGAGCGAGGGCATCGACGTAGGGAGGGATCAGGCCATCGAGTACGGCATAAGCGTTGAAATCGCAGTACTTGCACACCCAGGTGCAGAAGGGCACGTGCAGGTAGAGGCTGTGAATGCGTTCCATCAATCCAGGCTCAGCACTGCCATGAAGGCTTCCTGTGGAATCTCGACATTGCCCACGCGCTTCAGTCGCTTCTTACCTTCCTTCTGCTTCTCGAGCAGCTTCCGCTTGCGGGTTACGTCGCCGCCATAGCACTTGGCCGTGACGTCCTTGCGCATCGCCGGCACGGTCTCGCGGGCGACGATCTTGCCACCGATGGCGGCCTGGATGGGGACCTCGAAGAGCTGACGCGGAATCAAGGTCTTCAGTTTTTCTGCCAGGCGGCGGCCCTGCTGTTGCGCCTTGCTGCGGTCGACGATCATCGAGAGTGCATCGATCGGTGACCCGGCGACCAGTACATCGAGTTTGACCAGGTTGGCCTCTTCGAAGCCCACCAATTCGTAGTCGAGGGACGCATAGCCCTTGCTCCGCGACTTCAGCTGGTCGTAGTAGTCGTGGATGATCTCTGCGAGCGGCATGCGGTAGGTGATGACCACCCGGTCGCCCGGCTCGTATTGCATGTTGAGGAACTGACCACGCCGCTCCTGGCTGAGCTCCATCATGTTGCCGACGTAGGTGCTCGGCACCACGATGGTGGCGATCACCATCGGCTCGCTGATGGCTTCAATCTCGGCAGGATCGGGCAGTTTGTCCGGGTTGTCGACCGGGATTTCCTGGCCGTTGCGCAGCTTCACGCGATACTCGACTGTGGGTGCCGTGCCCAGCAGCGTGAGGTTGAACTCGCGCTCGAGGCGCTCCTGGACGATCTCCATGTGAAGCAGCCCGAGAAAGCCGCAGCGGAACCCAAATCCAAGCGCTGCGGACGTCTCCGGTTCATAGACCAGCGCGGCGTCGTTGAGCTGGAGTTTCTCGAGCGCCTCCTTGAGCTGCTGATACTGCTCGGTGTCGGTCGGGAATAGTCCGGCGAAGACCATCGGTGTGACGTGCCGGTAGCCGGGCAAGGGTGCGGCCGCCGGACGGGCCTCGTCGGTCACCGTGTCGCCCACCCGGGAGTCTCGCACGTTGCGGATGTTGGCGATCAGGTAGCCGACCTCGCCGGCGGACAGGTCGTCGACCGGCGTGCGCTCAGGGCGGAAGATCCCGACCTCGTCGACTTCGAACGCTTTGCCGGTCTGCATCATCTGAATGCGCATCCTCGGGCGCAGCGTCCCTTCCAGCACGCGAATATAGGTGACAACCCCTCGGTAGGCGTCGAACTTGGCGTCGAAGATCAGGGCCTGCAGCGGCGCGTTCGAGTCGCCGGTCGGCGGCGGAACCTCGTGCACGACCGCCTCGAGGATCTCCTTGGTGCCGATGCCCTGGCGCGCGCTGGCGAAGATGACGGACTCGGCGGGGAGGCCGATGACTTTTTCGATCTCTTCGCGAACCAGTTCGGGGTCGGCTTGCGGCAGGTCGATCTTGTTGACAACGGGGATGATCTTCAGGTGGTGGTCGAGCGCCTGGTGCACGTTCGCCAGCGTCTGCGCCTCGATGCCCTGCGAGGCATCGACCACGAGGATGGCCCCGTCGCAGGCGGCCAGCGCGCGCGAGACTTCGTACGAAAAGTCGACGTGACCCGGGGTGTCGATCAGGTTGATCTGGTAGGTGTTGCCGTCGTCGGCCTTGTAGAGCATCCGGACCGCCTGCGCCTTGATCGTGATCCCACGCTCGCGTTCGAGATCGAGCTGATCCAGCACCTGCTCCACCATGTCGCGGGGCGCCACCGTGCCCGTGAACTCGAGCAGGCGGTCAGAGAGCGTGGTCTTGCCATGGTCGACGTGCGCAATCACGGAGATCGCTCGGGTCAGGTGCGTCGGCGTGGACACCGACCGAGTTTATCGGTCAGTCGGCTAGGGCCGAAGCACCCCCACGAATTGGCCACTGAACCCCCAGTTCTCGATCGATGTGGCCGCATTGAGGCGGAGAATCCCGATCTTCATTGGCTCGGTCCCCTGGGTAAGGCCGATCAAGGTGTCGCGGCTGAGCCATCCCCGGGTCATGAAGCTCTCCGGCAGGGGGACATCAACGCCGTGTTGCGGGACCAGCACGCCATCCATCGCGACCAGGGTCCCGTCGGGGGAGAGCGTGAAGCCGCCGTATTGCGCTGTCTGAATGTGCTGCGTGGGTTGGATGGCTGTCCAGAGAACCGTGCCATCCAGGCGGGCTACCTGGAGCAGGTCGGTGTGGGCGCCGGCTCCGGGCAAAAGGCAAGCGACGCGACCCCCATCGCCGAGGGCTACCGGCGTGCAGTCAGCCGACAGGGTGGGTGCGCCAAGGGTGCCGTCGAGCCCCAACCGGATGAGGTGGCCACCGGCCCAGCGCTGGCCTTCGAAGAGGGTCTGCTGCACCCCGTTATAGCCGTCAATCATGCCAATCGGACCGGTTGCGTCCCAACCGACGATCGCGAGGTTCCGAAAGCCGCTGCTGCTCCCGGGATAATCGTTGGCGCCGCTCTGCCAGTGGTGCACTACCGCGGCGGAACCGCCGTCAGTGGCAACCTCCAGATCGAGCATCCACGATCCCGTCGTGATGAAGGGCGGGCCCGGCGCCTCGCCCGCCGACGGTGACGGCGCTGGCGCCACGCTCGGATAGGTGAGCACTGCAGCGATCAGCTGTTTGCCATCTGGGCTGACCGCGAAGCTAACACCCTGTTGCGGGGAGGTGATGGGAAATGTGGTGACCTTGCGCGTTGATCCCGATGGATCGAGCCGGCGAACGACCCCGGCACCGTCGATAAAGTAGACGCCGCCGGCTGCCGGGTACGCCTCGGGGTACAGAACCGCACCCGCCATCGGGATCACGGGAATGTGCCGCGGAACGAAGGTCGCCCGAGCAACGGCGAAGCCATCGCTGCCCGCGATCGCGATCGTGTCGTGGCTGCCGGCATACTCCGACTCCTGCGCACCTGCTCGTTTGGTCTCGAGAACGGCGAAGAGGACGCGCGACGGATAGGGGGATCCCGGCGCAGTCACGCTTGCGGTCGGAGTCGGACTCGTCCGCACGCCGGTGGGCGCGGCCGAACAGGCGGTAACGAGGACGAGACTCAGCACACACACCAACCGCCTCACGGCGAGATCAACGCAGTGTGCTTCCAGATCCCTCCCCCTCCCGGAGAGGGCAGGGTGGGGCTGCTAGCTGCGCGACGCCCTGGAGGCTGGATGGCTCTGGGCGATCCCAAGCTCATGGCGGCCTCCGGCCTTGACCCGGTGGGCAAGCACCATGTCAGCGACTTCGTTGACCTCAGCGACCCCGACCTCGGGAATGCCGCGATACGCCGCCAGCGCCTGGGCCGCCTTGCGGCCGACGAGGTCGGCGCGGTGTCCGTCTACCTGGAGGCTGACGTTGAGTTCTGCGAGCGCGCGGAGGATGCCCACGGGCATCGACACCCCCGGGAAGCGAACGATCGCTTCGCCGATATGATTGCCAATCTCCGTGTCCTGGTCGGCAAATCGCTGGCTGAACCCTGCCGGGTCGGACTCCCATTCCTCCCGGCGCTCGACAATCTCCACCCGCTGGCCGATGTCCTTGATCCCCTCGACGTCGACCGTGAGACCGAAGCGATCAAGCAACTGCGGCCGGAGGTCGCCCTCTTCCGGATTCATAGTGCCGACCAGAATGAAGCGTGCCGGGTGCCAGATCGAAATCCCCTCACGTTCCACCACGTTGACGCCCATGGCGGCCGCATCGAGCAGCACGTCGACCAGGTGATCGTCCAGCAAGTTCACCTCGTCGACATAAAGAATGTTGCGGTTCGCTTCGGCCAGCACGCCCGGCTCGAAGCGTCGTTCGCCACTCTTGATCGCGGCCTCGATGTCGATCGCGCCGACCACGCGGTCCTCCGAGGCATTGATGGGCAGTTCGACCACCCGCATCCGTCGACGAGCCCGGGGCAACGTTTCGCCGCGGGCCAACCGATCCTGGCAGTCGGAGCAGAGGGACTCGGTCGCGTCCGGGTCGCAGTGGTACGGACAATCCGCCACCACCGTGAGCTCGGGGAGCAAGCGCGCCAGCGCGCGGACGGCGGTCGACTTGCCGGTCCCCTTTTCGCCACGGATCAGCACCCCGCCAATGGCGGGATGGATGGCGTTCAAGATGAGCGCGAGCTTCATCTTGTCCTGGCCCACGATGGCGCTAAAGGGATAAACAAACCGTTCCATCAGGCTGAACCTGTCCTAAGCATCTCACGCTGGACGCTGTCAACGATCGAGCGCTGCGAGAGGTCGAACAACCCGTAATAGCGGCCGCCCAGCCGCTCGGCAAGGTCGCCGCAGACGTTGAAGGCGTAGGCGCCGTAGAGACTGGTGACACGGCTCTTTGGATAACCGGGCTGACTGCCAAAGTCCCTGGTCGAGTCGATCACCATTGCGCGGATGCCGTCTTGCTTGATCTGGCCGGCCATCCGCTGCGCCTCGAGTAGGGGCTCTTCGCCGAAGAGGCTGATGTTGCCCCGGCCGTCACTGATCAACACCAGCAGGGGATAGACCCGAGGGTCTCGAAGCCGTTCGGTCTTGATCAGCTTCAAGGCGGCCATCAGCCCATGCGTCAGTGGAGTCGTACCGCCAATGTTCAACCGCTCCAGCCGGCGCTCGGCGAGGTCGACGCTGGAGGTGGGGCGGAGCACGACGCGGGCGTTGCGACCGCTGAAGGCAACCAGCGCCACCTTGTCGCGACGCACGTAGGCGTGGCGCAGCAGCGACAGGATGGCGCCCTTGGTGGCGAGCATCCGCTGCTCGGCATCCATCGACGCGGAGGCGTCGACCACGAAAACGATCAAGTTCCCGGTCTTGCGTTCCCGGACCTTCTGGCGAAGGTCGTGGGTTTCCAGCTGGAGCTGGTTGGTGGTGTCGGCGGTCGCCAGTCGCCGGCTGAGTTGATAGGGAGCCGCAGCGCGAACGGTCGCGTCGAACGCGACATCGGTCACCTTCTCTGCCTGCGAACTGCGGACATAGCGTCCACGCTTCGTCTCGCTTTTGGTGGAGGTCCGCTTGCCGGCGGCTCGGCGAGCTTGCCGCTCGCGAGGCAGGTCGAGCCTCTTGACGGCGAAGGTTGGTAGCTGGATGACCGCGTCGGCATCCACGTCGACCGCCTCTGTGCTCGGCGATTCACGCGACTCCGCTGTGGTCCAGCCTTCATTCGCCTCGCCACCGGACGTGCCGTCTTGCTGCGTTGCCTCTCCTCGAACGGCCTGCGCGGTCTCGTTCGGGGTGGTTGCCTGGATCTGCGCCAGCTGCTCCGCGGCGCGTGAGGCCAATTCTTGAACCTGGGCCTGCTTATCGGCGACCGGTTCGCGACGCCGATGCGCGAGCGCGAGCTCGAGCGCCTCGACGACGTCAGACAGCTCGACCACCGGCGCTCCCCGCAGGGCACAGATGGCGCGCGCCGTACCCGCGACCACCAGGTCGGCGCGATGGCCGGCGACCAGGCCCTCGAGGCAGAGCCGGGCGATCAGGGTTCGGATCGCGTCCGGAAGTTGGACGCCGTCGAGCCGGGCGGTCGCCGCTTGCAACTGGGCCCGAAGCTCGGCCTCACGGTCCGCCCACACGCGGTGGACCGCACGCGGGTCCTTGAGGAAGTCGCGCTCGAGCTCCATCACATGCAGCCGCTGATCGATGTCGGTCGGGGTGACGACGTCGACGCAGAGGCCGAACCGGTCCAAAAGCTGCGGTCGTAGCTCCCCTTCTTCGGGATTCATGGTGCCGACCAGGATGAAGTGCGAGGGGTGGACGATCGAGATGCCTTCGCGCTCGACGACGTTGACGCCCATCGCCGCCGCGTCGAGCAGCACGTCCACCAAATGATCGTCGAGCAGGTTGACCTCGTCCACATATAGAAGGTTGCGATTGGCCTCCGCGAGCACCCCGGGCTGGAAGCGACGGGTGCCCGCCCTGACCGCTGCCTCGATGTCGATCGAGCCGACCAGCCGGTCTTCCGAGGCGTTGATCGGTAGCTCGACGATCCGCATCGGCAGCCGAACAGTCGGTAGCAAACCACTCTTGGCCCGGCGCCGGCAGTCGTCGCAGTAGTGGGAGGGCGTCGCCGGGTCGCAGCGGTATGGGCAGCCATCGACCGCTTCGTAGTCGGGCAGGAGGCGAGCCAGCGCCCGAACCGCCGACGACTTCGCCGTGCCACGGTCGCCGCGGATCAGGACGCCACCAATGCCCGGATCGACAGCATTGAGTAAGAGCGCGCGCTTCATCTGCTCCTGGCCGACGATCGAGGAAAAGGGCAACGTCAATTCAAACGCCACCATCAGAGTCTAGCCAGACCTCGCCATCCAAAAACGTCAGGGGGCTGTGTGGTTAGGCTGGCGCACGTTGAACAATTTGCGTTCAGGCAGCGGCTGAAACGCCCGGTTTCCAGCCAAGGCCATGCCGCAACATTGCTTCGAAGGCCATCGCTGGCAGCGGCGGCGAGAAATAGTATCCCTGTCCCAGCTCGCAACCCAGCGACCGGAGTAGGCCAAGTTGGCCCGCCGTTTCGATGCCTTCCGCGACAGTGGTCAGGTGCAGGGCATCGCTGAGGCCGATGATGGCTCGAGCCACGGCCGACTGCTCAGTCCCTCCGACGATGTCATCGACGAACGCCTTGTCGATCTTGAGGACGTCGACCGGAAAATGCCGCAGGTATCCGAGTGAGGAATACCCCGTCCCAAAGTCGTCGATGGCCAGTCGTAGACCCAGCTGCTTCAGCTCCCGCAGCCTTGCCACCATTCCCCCCTTGTCCTGCATCAGCACGGACTCTGTGATTTCGAGCACCAGGTGAGCCGGGTTGAACGCGGCTTCGAACAGCATGCGCGTGAGCTGCCCAACCAGGTCGGGATCCTGCAGCTGCCGCGCGGACACGTTGACACTCAGGCTGAAGGGCCCGCGATCCGGCAGGGTCGCCTCCCACTCGACCGCCTGGCGGATCGCCTCCTGCAAGACCCAGCGGCCCAGCGGCACGATCTGTCCGTTTTCCTCGGCGACTCCGATGAATTCTGCCGGAGGGATGAGCCCTTTAACCGGATGGCGCCAGCGGACCAGCGCCTCGGCACCATCGATCGCCTCCCCATCGAGTCGAACCACCGGCTGATAATGCAGCTCGAATTCGTTGCGCTCCACCGCGCGCGCCAGGTCGGCATCCAGTTCGAGGCGGCGCATCACCGCCGCATGCATCGTCGGCTCGAAGACGACACAGGGCCTGGTGCCCGTCTCCTTGGCGCGATACATGGCCGTGTCCGCATTGCGGAGCAGCTCGGACGCGGCCTCTCGCCCATCGCTGCTGGTGGCCACACCAATGCTGGGGTTGCTGAAGACCTCGTTGCCGCCGATCGTCACCGGCTGGCGCAAGTTGTCGCGGATTCGCTGGGCGACGATGATCACCTCGTTGAGGTCCGCCACCCCTTCCACGAGGACGGCAAACTCGTCGCCGCCAAGCCTGGCCGGCGTGTCCACCTCGCGAATCGAGCCACGCAGACGGCGCCCCAACTGAATCAACAACTGGTCGCCTGCCTCATGCCCCAGGCTGTCGTTGACATTCTTGAAGCGATCGAGATCGATGAAGAAGACCGCCGTGATCGACCCCACCTCCCGCCGCGCACCGGCGAGCGCGTGTTCGAGGCGATCAAGAAAGAGGGTGCGGTTGGGCAGGTCGGTGAGCGCATCGTGAAGGACCTGGTGTTGCATGGCGGCCGCCATCTTGGAGTCCGTGAGCGCGAGGCTGGCGTGTTCGGCAAAGGCGACCAGGGTGTCCTGTTCCGCCGGCGTGAACACGCGCCCGGCCTCGCGCGAGGCCACCGTGAGACTCCCGACGATCCGCCCCGTTTCCCGTACAGGCGCGGCCATCGCGACCTGGACGCCATCGCGAACCAGGGCGACGACCCCTCCCTCGAACCGTGGGTAATCCGGTATGACCACCAGCTCGTCGTCCGCCACAGCACGACTGCTGGCACCCCGATAGGCAGGCTCCCGGGCCATCTCGGCCAGAACCTCCGGTGCGAGGCCGACGTGCGCGAGAATCACCAACGCGTCCGGCTTGGCCGGGTCGCGCAAGCGGAAGCTGGCGATCTCCGCATTGACGAGCTCGCTGGCACCACGGACGATCGCGTCGAGCACCTCGGTGAACGGAGCACGGTGCGAGATCGATTGGCCGATCTTGGCCAGCCGTTCGAGCAGCGTCTGACGTTCCTGCAATTGACGCACCAGCCGAACGTTCTCTCGGCTTTGCGCCTCGGTCCGGACACGCAGGTGTCGCTCTTCCTCGAGCGCCGCGAGCGAGCGGATCGTTAGCGCCAGGCCGCGCCCCAGGGCCCGCAAGAGAACCACCTCTTCGCGGACGAATTCGGAATCTCCGGTTCGTGCGACCAGAAGGCGCGCATCTTTCGGCGTCTCCAGTGCCACGATCGAAATGCGGCAAACCCCAAGGGACGGCAGGTCGATGGTTGCAGCGTCTTGCGCGGTCGCCGCGCAGAGCACCGCGGTGGGGACGTCGTCGGCTGGAAACCCGACTGAGGCCAGAACATCATTGCCCTGGACGACGGCCGCAACCTCCGCTTCCAACGCCTCGGCGACCCGCTCGACGGCCCCTTTGAGCGCGGCGGGCCGGTCCGAGTAGGACGCGATGGCGGTCAGGAACTCGGCGAGCTGCTGAGTCGACCAACCACCGGAGTAGGTCGACACCTTCAGCTCAGGGCGAGGATGACCAACGTCTGATTGTGAAAACCACTGACGCCATTGGTTCGCGCGATCTCACCGTAGGTATAGAAGCCAGCGATCGGTGCTCCGCCCGCGTGAAGGCTGATGCGCTCGACCTCGCGGCGGATCCCCTGGTCGCCGAGGACGCCGCGCCGGGCGATGCAGTCGAAGGCGAGGAACCCGACCGGGCGCTGCCCAGCGAGGGAGGCGAGTGCATCCGAGCACGCCGCGTCGGTGGCCTCGAGCACCGACGAGTCATCACCCTCCATGAACCAGGCCAGGCCACCTTGGGGGACGCCGGCGATGCAGACGAGTGACCGATCCTCGAAGTTCGCTTCACCAACGAAGCGCACCTCCTCACCGCTACGCCGGCTGAGGCCCAGGGGGTGCGTGATCGCAAACCGGGTGAAAGCCCCGGCGTCCGTTCGAGCGCCAGATGGCGCTTGGAGCCGGTCCAGGTAAATGTCGAGCGCCGGCTTGTCGTCAAGGGTAAAGACCCGGTTGTCGGCACTGCCGGTGACCAGCATCGGTTCGCCGACCCGCCGCCAGCCGTGGCGCACGCCAATGCCCATCGGGGAATCCGAGCCGATCGCGGCCCCCACGACCGCATCGGTCACTACCTGGGTGCCGTGGAACTGGTACGTTCGTTTCATCTTGAGATCGTCGCCGGCACAACCCCCAACCAGGGGGACGGCGGCGCCAACCACGGAGTAAGCGCCCCGCACGACTTCCTGCTGGTCGCCGGACAGGCCATCGCTCAGGAGCATCAAGACCTTATGCGGGCGGTCGGCCACCCGGGAGACCGAGGCCGCGACCTCGGCACTCGCCAAACGGAGTCGCCCGGAGGCGCCGGTCGCCAGCGCCGTGGCGATCGAAAAGCCCTCGCCGCCTAACGCCGTCACCACCACGCTGGCATCTTCGGGGCCGGAGGCACCGATTTCACCCGCCGTGGAGCATCCGATGAGCGGCGCGCCGCCCGACCGTTCGCTTATGGTTCGGACCAATTGCTCGAGGTCGTAGGCGTCAGAGGAGAAGACCACCAGGAGACTCGCCATGTCCTTACCCAGGGCCAGGCCGGCCGCTTCCTCGCCGGCCGCCCGGGCATCCCGCGCCGCGGACCGCCCCACCCGCATCCAACGACGCGGGCTCGTGTCCACCATAGGCGCAACCCAGCCGGACTTTGATCGCTTTGCCAAGCCAGCGGTTGACGCCGGAGTGCAGCTGGGCCGTCACCTGCTCGTCACGCCAAGGCCTACAGGCCGGAGGCGCAACGATCTAGAGGTCGAGCTCTTTGGCGATGATCTCGCGCATGATTTCGTTGGTCCCGGCGCCGATCGGGCCGAGCCGCGCGTCGCGCCATGCCCGTTGAATCGGGTACTCCATCATGTAGCCGTAGCCGCCGTGGATCTGGAGCGCTCGGTCGGCGACTCTGACGTCCGCCTCGGTGGCCGCGATCTTCGCCATCGAGACCTCCTTGGTGCAGGGCAGCTTCTGCGAATGGAGCCACAGCGCGTAGTAGGTCAGCTGGCGCGCCTGCTCGATTTGCAGCGCCATGTCGGCGATCTCGTGCCGGATCACCTGCATCGAAGTCAGCGTCTTGCCGAACTGCGTACGGTTGGCCGCGTACTCGACCGCTAGCTCGAGACTTCGCTGGGCCGACGCCACCGCGCCAATCGCGATCCACAGCCGCTCCCACTGAAAATTCCCGACCGCCAGGTAGAACCCGTTGTTCTCTTCGCCGAGCCGGTTTTCGACCGGAACCTGGCAATCCTGGAAGACCAGCTCCGCGGTGTCGGATGCTCGCCACCCGAGTTTGTTGAGCTTGCGCCCAACGGTATAGCCGGGCGTTCCGCGCTCCACCACCAGCACGGACAGACCCTGATGGCCGCCCTCCGGCCTGGTCCGGACGAGGATGACGACCACGTCCGCCGTGACCCCATTGGTGATGAACATCTTGGTCCCGTTGACGATGTAGGTATCCCCGTCGCGGCGCGCAATCGATTGGACATGGGCGATGTCCGAGCCGCCCGACGGCTCGGTGACGCCGAGGGCGACGATCTTCTCTCCCTTGATCGCGGGCGCCAGCCAGCGCTGCCGCTGTGCATCGGTGCCGTTGTCATTGATCGGGGGTGTGGCAATCGCGACGTGGGCACCGATGCCGGCTGCCACTCCTCCCGACCCGCACCGTGCGAGCTCCTCGAAGAGGATGGCCTCGTAGATCAGGCCGGCGTTGGTGCCGCCGTATTGCTCCGGATACTTGAGACCCAGCAGGTCGAGCGCAGCAAAACGCTTGAACAGCTCTCGAGGAAACTGTTGCGCTTCCTCCCACTCATCGACGTGAGGGCGAATCTCCTTATCGATAAATCGGCGGACGGTGCCCCGAAACTCTTCATGCTCGGGCCCAAAGAGGTGCGAGCGCGGCACGCTTACGTTTGCCAGTAGTTGATGAACTCCGGATAATCGGAGGCGGTCGCCGTGGCCAGCGCCTCCGGGAGTCGCACGAACATGCCCCGGGCATCGGCCAGCACCGTGCCGTCCATCAATTCCACCGCGCCGATGGCGTCGATGGCGCCATCCCGCTCGCGGGCAATCTCGCCCCAGACCCGTAATTTCTGATCCAGCGGCGCCGGTCGACGATACCGGATGTCGAGCTTGCCCGTCATCAACCATTCGCGCCGCAGGGCGCCGGTGCGTCCCATGGTCTCATCGAGCATGGTGGCGAGAATGCCGCCGTGGAGCACGCCCGGAAACCCCTGGTAGCGTTCCGCGGGCTGATACTCGGCGACGATGCGATCCCCCTCGCGATGAAACGTCAGTTGGAGTCCGTGCTCGTTGTGATGGCCGCAGGCGAAGCAGCGCTGGTATGTTGTTTCATCATTGAGCTTGTCGGGGTCTTGCACGGCCGCCGACCAGTTTATCAGCCGTTCTGGAGGGAGCCCGATCTTGGACCGACGGTCTGAGGCGCTCGCGCAACTGCTCGAAGCCGCGCTCTCGGAGCAGTTTGCGATGCCCGCCAACGAACTGATCCAGGCGATGCCGATCCCAGTCGCCGTGGTCCACGCCGCGGACCTAAGGGCACTGGCGGTCAACCAGTTGATGGCCCGGTTTTTGCACCGGGCCGATGCCGCCGGGCTCACGATTTCGGCTATGCTGCCGCCCGCCCATCCCCTCTCTGACCCGAGGCCCTACCGCGCGGTGGCGACGAGCGGCACGCCGGTCGCCAGCACCATCGTGGTCGACGGTCAGACCTGGGAATGGTTCATCGAGCCACTCAAGGGGGAGTCGTCGATCGAGTACCTCCTCACCGGGCTGGTGGCGCAGCCGGCCGCTCCACTCGAGACGGACGTCATACGACTGCGCGAGGCGAATGCGGCCAAGACCGAGTTCCTGAACCTCGCGGCGCACGAGTTGCGAACCCCGCTGAGTGTGATCCTCGGCTACTCGTCGATGCTCGCCCAGGGCGGGCTCGGCCCCGAGCACCAGAAGCTTGCCGGATTGCGGATCTTCGAGAAGACCCGGCAGCTCAGCCGCCTGATCATGGACATGAGCCTGGTCGGCCGCTTCGACGAACTGGGACCATCGATCGCGACCGAGACCGTCGATCTGGTGGAGCTGGTCGAGCCAATGATCAAAGACCAGCGCCGGCGTTTCCCCGACCTGGCGATCGATTTGCGCCTCGACGTGCTGGCCGCGCCAGTTCGAGGCAACCCGTACTGGCTGCAACTGGCGATCCGAGAACTGCTCGACAACGCGATCCGCTTCCGTCCCGGCCCGACCGGCCGGATCGACGTCACCCTGGTGGAGGCGGGCTCCGACTGGAGCATTGGCGTCCTCGACGATGGGTTCGGTGTCCACCCGCAGGCGCAGGGGCTGCTCTTCAAGCGGTTCGCCCGCATCGAAACCGAGGAAAACCGTCACCTGGTTGGCATGGGGATCGGCCTCTACCTCGTTCAGGAGGTCGCCCGGGCCCATGGCGGCCGGGTGCTGGTGGACAGCCGGCCGGGGGTCGGCAGCGAATTCCGCTTCGAACTGCCCAGAATGTGATACCGAAAGTGCGCTGAGATCGGCAAATCCAGCGGTATGATGTAGGCGTCTCGAGGACACCCCCATGCTGAACGTCCTGCTGCTAGTGGCCTTCGGCTATTTACTCGGCTCTGTCCCTTCTGGCTGGCTGGTGATGAAGGTGTACCGAAACCAGGACCTGCGGAAGCTGGGCAGCGGCAACATTGGCGCGGCCAACGTGTTCCGCGCCGGCGGTGCCGGGGCCTTCGCCCTTACCCTCATTGCCGACGGACTCAAGGGCTTCATCCCGGTCATGTTGGGCATCGCGTTTGGCGTTGGCGGCAACGAGCTCGCCCTGGGAGCGATCGGACTGGCCGCCGTCGCCGGCCATACCTGGCCGCTGTACCTTGGCTTTCACGGCGGCAAGGGAGTCGCCACCTCGGGCGGCGTGCTGCTGGCGCTGGCCCCCGTCGCCGTCGTACTCGCCGGCCTGACCTGGTTCCTGGTCATCCGCATCACCAAAGTGGCCTCGGTCGCCTCCTTGAGCGCGGTCGCGGTCGGCTTCGTCAGTCTCATCGTCCTCCACCTCATCGGCTGGCAAGCCTGGCGTCCGGTGGGATGGTCCGTGGTCGTGCTCGGAATCGCGCTCGCGGCCTTGATCCTCTACCGGCACCGGATCAACATCGAGCGGCTCGCCACGGGTAGAGAACTGAAGATCACGGCGCACTGATGCCGGAACGACCCCCAGCCCCGCCGCCCTTGCGGTTCCTCTTCTTCGGCGCGGGCGCGGTCGGCTCACTGCTGGGCGCGCGCCTCGCTCAGGCCGGCAGCGAGGTCACCCTGGTGGGACGTCAGCCGCACGTCGAGGCGGTTACCCGCGATGGCGTCCGAATGGTAACGGCCGGAAAGGTCAGCAACCAATCGGTGCGGGCGGCGCGACCCACCGTCGCCGAGGCCGGTGGCCCCTTCGACTACGTCTTCCTCACCGTCAAGGGCTATGACACGATGGACGCGATCGAGCAACTGCAACCCGTGCTGCGCCCCGGCACCATCCTCGGCAGTTTTCAAAACGGCGTCGGCAACGAAGAAACGATCGCCGCCGCCCTACCGGAACAGGCGCTGCTGGCCGGCAGTCTCATGGTGCCGGTCAGCCTCGACGAGCCTGGTACTATCCAGCTGCATTCGCGCCGAGGCGGGGTGGGGCTCGCACCGGTTTCGCCTGAGGTCAATGTCGCACCGCTGGTGCGCAAGTTGGGAGCTGCCGGATTCAAGGCGCGTCGCTACACGGACTTTCGCGCGATGAAATGGTCCAAACTCCTTTTCAACATCCTCGGTAACGCGCAGAGCGCGATCCTCGATTTGCCGCCAAGCCACGTCTTCGCCGACAGCGAGCTCTTCCGCTACGAGCGGGCCGCGTTCCGCGAGGCGGTTGCGGTCATGGACCGCATGCACATCAAGGTGGTCGCCCTTCCCGGCCTACCAGCGCCCACGCTCCGCTGGGCGATGGGTCTTCCATCGCTGCTGGCTCAGATGATGCTCGAGCCGCGGTTGGGCGGCGCGCGGGGCACCAAGATGCCCTCCTTGTGGTGGGACCTCAGCCGGGGCAAGTCGAGGACGGAAGCGGCCTACCTGAATGGCGCCGTGGTCGACGCCGGCCGTCGCGTCGACGTGCCGACGCCGGTCAACTCCGTACTCTGGGCGATCCTCGAGAAATCGACCAAGGTCCCGGCGGAGTGGGAACGCTACCGCCGCCAGCCAGACCGGCTGAAGGCCTTGCTTCGGACCGCGGTCCGGCTTTAGCCTTCAGCCGCTCCTGGTCGTCCTCTTAGGTCAGACTCTGGCTCGTGCCGGCGCCTGGGATGACTGTTTGGTCACCTGGTAGAGCACGAGGTAGACGACGGTCGCCACGATCGCGCCCGCAAAGAAGCTAAGGTCGCCGAACTGCGGGTAATTCTTTGGCACGATGCCCAGCGGGATGGGATCGCCCTGGTCCCAGAACGGAATCGTCGCGACAATCCCGGCCAGCATGGCGACAAAGCCCTTCCAGTTTGCCCAGCCCATGTCGTAGAAGACCGGCTCCGGGTACTGGCCGCGATGCAGCACGAAGTCGGTGATGATCACCGCCAACCACGGAGTAATCCAGTAGGTGATGAGGAGCAGGAAGTTCTCGTACTTCGTTCCCGGTCCCACGTTGGCCTGCAGCGCCAATCCGATGACCAAGCCGATTGCCCCAAAGACCAGGGCAGAAATCGCGCGCCGCTTCTCGAGCGGCAGCCTGATGCCCAGGGTCAGGAAGGCCATCGAGCCGGAGTAGATGTTCAAAACGTTGGCCGCGACGGCGCCGATCGCAATCCCGAGCAGGACCAGGATCTGGAGCCAGGTCGGAAGCGGATTGGTGAATTGCTCGGTCGGGTTGGCGCCCAACTTCGAAATCGTCGCAGCGGCGGCGCCGGCGATTTCCAGGACAGCGCAGGAGACGAAGACACCGAGCCCGGCCGCCAGGCCAACCCTCAAGGAGTTCGAGTTGCGTGGCAGATAGCGGCTGTAGTCGGAGGCGAACGGATTCCAGCCGATGGCGTAGCCGAAGGAGATGAAGACCGCCAGGATGAAGGCCCCGGACGGCCCGCCGAAGGCGACCGGCGCACTGGCATTGAATCCAACCCCGGGGTGCGATTGGGCCAGGACAACGATGGTCGCCAGACCGAACACGATCGTGAGGTAAGGGAAAATGATCCGCTCGAACGAGTGAATCATGTTGTGGCCGATGAAGGCGACGATGACCTGGGCGACGACGACGATTACGAACGCGATCCGGAAATCGATGACGGTGCCTTTGTTGCTCAGTACGGACGTTAGGGTGACGAGGGCAAACGTGCCGCTGACGCTATTGACGATGAACCAGCCGAAGCTTGCCGTCAGCCAGCTGAGGCCGGCCGGCAGGAAGTTCCCAAAGAAGCCGAAGGCAGCGCGGCCTTCGACCATCTGGGGCACGCCGAAGCGCGGGCCCATCGACGAGAGGATGGCATGCGTAATGGAGCCAAGCAGACTCCCCAGAATGACACCAAAGACGGTCGGCCAGAACCCGCCGCCGAAGACCGCGATCGGAAGCACGCCAACGAAGACGGTAGCGAATTCCATATTCGGCGACATCCAGGTCCAGAACAGCTGAATCGGACTTCCGTGCCGCTCACGGTCCGCGATGTATTCGATGCCTCCCGGCTCGACGGCGGCGACTTTCGAGCCGTATTCCCCCTCCCGAACGGGTACCTGCGAGTCGATGTCAGTGGTTGTGGCCACAGTCTCTCCCCATTCCCCACGATTGCGCGGTTGCCAGCTTCGGGCTGAATTTTAGGGTGTCCTCCACGCTCTGTCCAGCGCGACGATTTAGACTTCGACGGTGCTCGATCTGCTGATCACCAACGCCCGCCTGCCTCGCGCGGCCGCCCTGGCGAGCGTGGCCATCCAGGGTGACAGGATTGTCGCTTCACCCACCGGCGCGCAGCCATCCGCCGGCCAGGTGATCGACGCCCGCGGCAACCTGCTCACGCCGGCGCTGGTCGAACCGCACATCCACCTCGACGCCGTGCTCACCGTGGGGCAGCCCCGCCAGAATCTCAGCGGGTCACTGTTCGAGGGGATCGCGATCTGGGGCGAGCGCGTCAAGGATCTGACCCTCGAGGACGTCAAGCGTCGCGTCTCGCGGGTGTTGCGCTGGCAGGTCGCGAACGGCGTCCTCTTCGTCCGCAGTCACGTCGATGTCTGCGATCCGAAGCTGACGGCCCTGCGGGCGCTGCTGGAGTTGAAGCAGGAATTCGCGGATCAGATCACGCTCCAGCTGGTGGCTTTTCCGCAGCAGGGCATCCAGTCGTTTCCCGATGGCGAGCAATTGATGCGACAGGCGGTGGAGTTGGGCGCCGACGTCGTGGGAGGGATCCCGCACTTCGAGCTGACCCGCGAGTATGGCGAGCAGTCGGTGAAATTTGCGGTGGCGCTCGCGCACGAGTTCGGCAAGCAGGTCGACGTCCACTGCGACGAGACCGACGACGAACACTCGCGCTTCCTCGAGGTGCTGGCTGCCGAGACCATCCGCCTCAACATGCAGGGACGCGTGACCGCCAGCCACACGACGGCGATGCACTCCTACAACAACGCCTATGCGGGCCGGCTGATCGTCAACGTCAAACGCGCCGGCCTGCACATGGTCACCAACCCGCTCGACAATGCCACGCTGCAGGGTCGCTTCGACCACTACCCCATCCGTCGAGGCCATACCCGCGTCAAGGAGCTGCTGGCTGCTGGGGTCAACGTCTGTCTGGGCCACGACTCGGTGATGGACCCCTGGTATCCGCTCGGGAAAGCGGATCCGCTTCAGGCCGCCTTCGTGCTGGTTCATTACGGCCAGATGTCGGGCTACGAGGAGATCCGGACACTGGTCGACATGATCACGGTCAACGGCGCCCGGACGCTCGGGCTGGCCGACTACGGATTGGAGCCTGGTTGCCGAGCCGACCTCGTGCTGTTCGAGGCGCCGAGCGAAAGCGACGCCGTCCGGCTGATGGCCCCCAGGCGGCTCGTGATTCGCGGTGGCAAGGTCGTCGCCCGCACCGAGCCGGCCCAGCACTTCGTGACATGGAAAGACCGGGAGGAGGGCGTCGACTTCCTCCGGTAAAAAGTTAATAAACCGACCGGCGGTATGTTATATTGCTTGCATGGCTCGGACGATCAACGCGACCCTCCATACGGTTCGGCGAGACGCCTTCCTGGACGTGGCCCAACGGCTCGTCGAGACCAAAGGCTACGAGGCGATGAGCATCCAGGATGTGCTCGACGCCCTGGAAGCCTCCAAGGGGGCCTTCTACCACTACTTCGACTCCAAGCAGGCCCTCCTCGAGGCGGTCGTCGAACGGTTCGCCGACGGGGCGATGGCGACCATGGCGCCCATCCTGAGTGATCCGCAGCTGGCGGCTCTCGAGAAGCTCGAGCGGGTGTTCGCCGGCATCGCCGGATGGAAGGCCGAGCGGAAGGAATTTGTCCTCGCCATCATCGAGGTCTGGAGTTCGGATAGCAACGCGATCGTCCGGGAGAAGCTCCGCCGGATGACGGTTCGTCTCATGGAACCGCTGCTTTCCAAGGTGGTCAGTCAGGGCGTTGACGAAGGCGTTTTCAGCGTCGCTGCTCCAGAAGAAACCGCGACCGTCCTCCTTGCGCTGATGCAGGGCTTTCAGGAGCAGGCCATGCATCTCTACATCGCCCGCCAGGCCAACACCATCCCCTTCGAGGTGGTGGAGCGAACGGTCGCGGGCTTCACGGCGGCGTACGAGCGAATCCTCGGGATTCCGAAGGGGTCGTTGGCGCTCACGGATCGGGCGACCCTGCATTTCTGGTTTGGGTAAGAGGGGGATAACAGTGGCAGCCATGATTGAAGTACAAGGTCTGAGCAAGAGCTACGGGAGCAAAGTCGGCATCACCGACGTTGCCTTCCAGGTCGAAGAGGGCGACGTGTTCGGCTTCCTCGGCCCCAACGGCGCGGGGAAGACGACCACCATCCGGCTCTTGATGGGCTTACTCAAGGCCGACGCGGGCTCAGCGCAGATCGCTGGGCTTGACTGCTGGGAGAAATCCGTCGAGATAAAGCGACTGATCGGCTACATACCGGGCGAGCCTGCCCTCGATCCCAATCTGACCGGAGGGCAGATCCTCGAGTACTTCGCGCACCTGCGGGGAGGCGTGGACCAGGCCTACCTGAAGCAGCTGGTCGAGCGTTTCGAGCTGGACACGAGTCGCAAGTTCCGTCAGTACTCGACCGGCAACAAGCGCAAGGTCGTGCTGATCCAGGCCTTTATGCACCGCCCGCGTCTGCTGATCCTCGACGAGCCAACGAGCGGGCTCGATCCGCTGAACCAGCAAGAATTCGACCACATGGTGCTCGACGCCCGCAATGAAGGTCGCACTGTTTTCCTGTCGTCGCACGTGCTCAGCGAAGTCGAAAAGACCTGCACCAGGGTCGGCATCATCCGCGATGGAAGCCTGGTGCGCATCGGCGACGTGGCCGAGGTCAAGGCGATCAAACGCTACGAGATCACCATCACCTTCGCCAGTGCCGTTCCGGCCGAAAGCTTTAAGACGCTTGATAGCGTGCTCGAGGTGGAGGCCCTCAACCACGGACATGCCGTGCGCCTCACGATGCAGGGACCTGCCGACGCCGTGATCAAGGCCGCAGCGCGATACCCCGTCGTCTCGCTCGCCAGTTATGAGCCGAGCCTCGAGGACATCTTCCTGCGCTATTACGAAGGTGACAACGCGCCTCCCCGGGCAGACCATCATGTGGCTTAGCAGCGTCTTTTTGAAGACTCTTCGCGACTACCGGATCGCCATCCTTGGCTGGGGCATCGGCATGGGATTGGTGGTGGTTTCGCCGATGGCGAGCGTAGCGGCGCTGGTCACGACCCCGGCGGCACGCCAGCAACTGGCCGGCATTGCGGCCAGCTTCGCTTGGAACGCCGACGCCGTAGCCGTCACCACGATCGGGGGCTACGCGACTTTCAAAATCGGCATCTTCATCTTCCTGATCGTCGTCTGGCCGATCCTGGCCGGCAGCCGCACGCTGCGCGGCGAAGAGGAGCGCGGATCGCTCGACGTGCTACTCTCCGTGCCCCGCCCGAGATTGCGTGTCGCGCTCGAGAAGCTGGCGGCGATGTGGACGGCGTTGCTCGCGATGGGTCTGCTGATTGGCCTCGTCGCGTTCGCAGGCGGCCGGACGTTCGGTGCCGACTTCGGCCTTGGCGATGCGCTTCTCTTCGGGCTGGATCTGGCGCTTATCTGCGCCGTCTTTGGTGGCCTCTCATTACTGATCTCACAGTTCACGCAGGAGCGAGGACCGGCCGCCGGCGCAACCGCCGGCTTGCTCCTCATCTTCATCGTCCTCGACATGGTTCACCGCATCGCCCCCAACAGCGAGTGGATCTCGCGCCTCTCGCCCATCTACTACTACAACCTGAGCAAGGGCCTGATCCCGAGCTATGGCGTGAATGCCGGTGCGATGGTGTTGCTGGCCGTGCTTGCTATCGGACTCGGCGGGATTGCGGTGTGGCTCTTTATCGGGCGCGACGTCGGGGGGACGGTGCCACTGCCGCGATGGCTCCGGCTGCCCGAACGTCAGGCGAGCCGGGTGTTGCCGGTCGGAGATTGGTCGCTGCGGTCGGTTTATGCGCGCAGCCTTCGCACGATTGCGATGCCCACCTTCTGGTGGACGCTCGGCATCGCGGGCTTCGCCGGGTGGATGGTCTACGCCGTCCAGTTGCTGGAAACGAAGCTGTCCATCTTGCTATCCGGGAATGCCGGCTTCACGCAACTGATCAAGAACATCGGCGGAGGCGACGCCAGCCTCAACGCCGGCTTCTTGAGTGCGATGTTCGTCTTCCTGCCGCTGTTCTTGATGGCCTTCGCGGTCACCCAGGTGAATGGTTGGTCTGCTGACGAGCAGGACGGCCGCCTCGAGCTGGTGCTGGCGACGCCGCAGCCGCGGCTCTCGGTACTCCTCGGCCGGTTCGCCGCGCTGGCATCCGCCACGATCGCCATCAGCGTCATCACCTTGCTCGTGTGCGCCGGGTCTGCGGCGGCCTCAGGATTGCAGCTGAACGCCGGCAATCTCGCGGCGGCCATCCTGGGCATGATCCCGCTCGGCCTGCTGGTCGCCGGCATCGGCTACCTGGCCTCGGGCTGGTTGCGCTCGGCCGCGGACACAGGCCTCTTGAGCTTTCTCCTGGCGTTCTGGTTCTTCGTCAGTTTCATTGGACCTGAGCTCAAGCTGCCGGACGTGACGCTCCGGCTGTCGCCCTTTTACTACTACGGCTCGCCGCTCCTCAACGGACTTCAGCTCGCATCCATCCTGGGCGTGATCGCCGTGGCTGCGGTGGCGCTGGGTCTCGGTGCGGTGCGTTTCGTCCGCAAGGATATCGGCGTTTAGTCGAACCCCTACGGGTCGCCGGCCGATCCACTGATCACGACCGGCCGGGAGCGGGTGAGCAACGGGATGGCCTCGCGGATGTACTCCGCGCCCGAACCGAGGGTCCAGATGACGGCGACCAATAGGGCCCAGACGGCCACCGTGAACGGACCGATGCTGCTCACCAGCACGCTGCCGGGGAGCGTGTGGCTGTTGAGCAAACCACCCTGTCGCGCGTCGCCTTCGAGCAGCACGAGGAAGAGCGCGATGATAGTGATCAGCGCTTTCGCTTTTCCCCAACCGCCTGCCGGGATGACGATGCCGAGCGCGGCAGCGTAGCTGCGAAGCCCGGTGACCAGGAACTCGCGGGCGATGATGACCGCTGCCATCCAGCCGGGGCCGAGATGGGCTACCGCGATCGCGATCAGCAGCACCGCGATCAGGATCTTGTCCGAGGTGGTGTCCAGGTAGATCCCAAGGGGAGAAACGAGGTGGCGGCGCCGGGCGATCAGGCCATCCAGCGTATCGGTGAGCGACGCCGCGACGAAGAGCACGGCCGCGGCAAGAAATCCGTAGCGACCGCCTGATACCACCAGCACGTACAGGATGGGTGCGGCCACAATCCGCGAGAAGCTGAGCAGATTGGGCAGCGCCCAGAGGGAAGGCATCGGGTCTCAGTCCCTTCGGACCCCGACGTGGAAGGCTACGATGCCAATCGTCATCCGCTGCACCGCGACCTCGAACCCAATCGCCTCCATGTCGCGGGCGAGCACGGCCGGCGGCGGGAAGCCCGACACGGTTTCCGCGAGGTAGCGGTACGCGTTCGCCTCGCTTGCGCTCGAAATTCGAACGACCGCGGGCATGACGCGGCCGAGGTAGAAACGATAGGCGGCCATGAGCGGCCCGGTGGGCGGAGCAAACTCGAGGATCACCAGGCGTCCCCCCGGTCGCAACACGCGTCGCATCTCGCGCAGCGCGGCGTCTCGGTCGACGAGATTGCGCAGTCCAAAGCCGATGGTCACCGCGTCGACGCTCGCCTCGGCCTCCGCGAGCCTGGTGATGTCTCCCTGCCGGAACTCGATATCAGGTTCACGGGCGCGCGCCAGGGCCAGCATTCCGGGCGAGAAATCGATCCCGATGACGCGGCCGCCGGGGCGGACCAGCGGCACGAGCTCGTGGGCAAGCTTCCCCGTGCCGGTGCAGAGATCGAGCGCCGTCTGCCCGGGCTGCAACCGGGTGAGTCGGGCGGCCCGTCGCCGCCAGGCCCGATCACGATCAAGACTGAAGACGCTGTTGGCGGTGTCGTAGCGGGGCGCGATCTGGTCGAACATCGCCCGGATCCCATCGGCCCGCGTTTCTTGCCCCACGCTCACGATTATGCTGATCACGTGGCAGAGCTCGCGCGCCGGGTGGGTTTGGGACTCGCCGCCCGGGGTAGCGTCACCGACACCGCCGAGTGGGCTCGACGGGCCGAGGACCTCGGCCTCGATTCGGTCTGGGTCCATGACAGCTATTTCGAGCGAGACCCGATCACCTACCTGACGGCGATGGGGATGGAGACCCGCCGCATCGGGCTCGGCGCCGGCGCCCTCAACCCCTACACGCGCCATCCGGTGGTGGTGGCGATGACGATGTCGGCCCTCGATGACCTGGCGCCGCGCCGCGTGACACTGGCGCTGGGGAGCGGCTTGCCCCTGCGCCTTTCCCAGATGGCGATCCCCTACGACGACACGGTGGCTCGTGTCTCGGAATCGATCGACCAGATTCGCCGGCTCTGGACGGGCCAACCGCTGAAGCTCAACGACAAAGTTCCTCCTCTCCAACCGATGTTCCAGCCGCCCCACCGGATCCCGATCTACATTGCCGCCTACCGCACCCCCTTCCTCGACCTCTGCGGCGAAAAGGCCGACGGTTACCTGGCGCGTCCCGCCGAGTCGCTACCTGCCTTTCAGAAAATGCGCACCCGGGTGCTCGAGAGCGCCGCTTCGCATGGACGGTCCGCCGGTGACATCGACTTCCGTGGTTACCTCCTCTGCCTCTTCGACAGCAGCCGGCAGGAAGCATTGAATCGGGCCAAGCGCGAGCCGTTCGTGATCTACATGATGTCGGTCCTCAGCGACATCTCGATGAAGCGCGCCGGATTCGACCCGGGGCTGCGCAGCCAGATCGCGACCGCCTGGCGTGCCGAGGACTACCACCGCGCCGGCGAGCTGATCCCGGATGAATTGCTCGACGCCTTCATCCTGTGCGGCACCGTCGACCAGGTCGCGGCCCGCGCCGCCGACTACCACGAGGCCGGCATGGACGTGCCGCTGCTGCAGCCGATCTTGCAGGAAGAAGCCCAGGTGAACGCCGTCTTCGACGCGGCCGTCGCCTATGCATCACGCGCCGCAACGGCCTCCACCCTGCCCTCCCCCGCACGCGGGGGAGGGGAACGTACGCAGGTCGGGCCGGGCTTGGGCCGCCGCCTCGCCGGCGCCTGGGAGGTGGTGCGGCCGTTCAGCTTCACCGCATCGCTGCTACCGGTTGCAGTCGGCGGCGCCATCGCGCTCAGCCAGGGCCGCATGCATTGGGCGCTCTTCCTTGCAGCGCTGCTCGGCGCACTCGGCCTCCACATCGGGACCAACGTGACCAACGAGATCTACGACGTCCGGCATGGGATCGATGCGATCACGTCGCCGCGGATGTCGATGGCAATTCTCAAGGGCCGGATCAGCGAGCGTGATGCCTTTGTCGTCGCCTGGTCGGGCTTCATCCTGGCACTGCTGATGGGCATCTTCCTCCTGCTCCAGCGGGGCTGGCCGATCGTGCTGCTCGGGGTGATCGGTTTCATCGGCGGCTACTTCTATACCGCACCGCCCTTTCAGTACAAGTACCGGGCACTCGGGCTTCCACTGGTTTTCGTCTTGATGGGGCCCCTGATGGTGATCGGCTCCTACTACGCCGTCACCGGCAGCTTCGACGCGAACCTGCTGGTGGTCTCCTTGCCGGTGGGCCTGCTCGTCACCGCCATCCTGCACGGGAATGAGTGGCGCGACGTCGCCGAGGATACGCGGCACGGCTTCACCACCTTCTCCGCCCAGGTCGGCCAGGACGCCGCCCACTGGGTGTACGTGATGCTCATCCTGGGCGCTTACGTCGCCGTCGGCCTGGCGGTGATGGTGGGGGCACTGCCCACGCTCGCCTTGCTGACCCTTTTCAGCCTGCCGCTCGTCGCCTGGATCTTGCGGGACGCCGAGCGCGGGGCCGAGGGCCACCTGCGCGCGATCGCGATGATCGACCTCATGACCGCCCGCCTGCACGGCGCGTTCGGAGTGCTGCTCCTGGTTGGGCTGGTCGCGGGATCGGCAGTCCGCTGAAGCGCGTCCTTGCCGGCCTCGGCCTGGCCGCGGTCGTGTGGACGGCGGCCTTTCGCGGACCGCGCTCGCAATTCTGGCTGCGCATGACGCTTGGGGTCGGCGGCCTGGGCGCCTATGCGCTGGCTGCCGAGCCCGCGTTGCGGCGCGAACGCCTCCGGCCCCGGGATGTCGTCAAGGGGCTCGGATCGGCCGCCGGGCTCTACGCGATCTTCCAGGTCGGCGACCGGATGGCCCGCCGGGTCATGCCGGCGGGCGAGCGCGAGATTGCCCGGATCTACGAGCTGCGGAACGCCGCCCCACCCGAAGCGATCGCCGCCGCCCTCGCGCTGGTGATTGGCCCAGGTGAGGAACTCTTCTGGCGGGGGCTCGTCCAGCGCGGCTTGATGCGTCGCTTCGGCCGGCTCCGCGGGACCCTGCTCGCCTCCTCCATCTATGGCGGCATTCACCTGGTTTCGGCGAATCTCACCCTCACCGGGGCGGCGGGCACCGCCGGCCTGTTCTGGGGCGTCCTCTACGCGCGCGAGCCACGCATGGCCCCCATGATCGTCAGTCACATCAGCTGGGACATCTGGATCTTCCTGATCGCGCCGACCGAGTAGAGTTGACGATGTCATTCTGCGCACCGAATTGAAACTAGGCCGCGAGCTGATCAGCGCCGATGCCATCCAGCAGCGCGTGCGCGAGCTGGCCGCCGACATCTCGCGTGACTACGCGTCGACCCCGCAGCCGCTCATCCTGCTTCCGGTGTTGAAGGGCTCGGTCTGCTTTGCGACCGACTTGAGCCGGAGCCTGACGGTGCCGGTCAACTTCGATTACGTCGCGGTCAGCAGCTACGGCTCAGGGACCGAGTCAACTGGTCACGTCCAGTTGCTCAAGGACCTCACCATGGACGTCGCCGGCCGCGACGTCCTGATGGTCGAGGACATCATCGATACCGGGCTGACCACCTCCTTCCTCTTCGAGCACGTCCGGCGCCACGGGCCCGCCTCCCTGAAGTTGTGCGTCCTGCTCAACAAGGAAGAGCGGCGGGTGACGCCGGTGCCGATCGCCTACAACGGGTTTGACATCCCCAACGAGTTCGTCGTCGGTTACGGCCTCGACTACGACGAGTTGTATCGCAACCTCACCGCCGTCCACGTGCTCGAGCCCTGATCGCTCTCATGGCGCTCTCATCTCTGGCGGCTAGCATCCCCGACTGGACAACGCCTGAACCGGCGATCACACTTGGGGAGAGAGACCTGGAGCTTGGTTAGGAAGACGGTCATTGTGCTGGGGGTGGATGGCTACCTCGGCTGGGCGACGGCACTTCACCTCTCGCAGGCCGGACACGATGTCGTTGGGATCGACAGTCTGGTCCGGCGGCGCTGGGATCGCGAATGCGGCACCCAGAGCCTGATCCCGATCAAACCCATGGCGCAGCGGGTCCGCCTCTGGGAGCGACTCACCGGTCGGACGATCAGATGGCGGCGGATGGACCTTCGCAATGCCCGCGCCGTCGTTGACTTGGTGCGCGACATCCAGCCTGATGCCCTGATCCACTTCGCGGAGCAGCGAAGCGCACCGTACTCGATGATCGACCTCGAGCATGCGGCGCTCACCCAGACCAACAACCTGATCGGCACGCTGAATCTCCTTTTTGCTCTCCGCGATTACGCGCCGCGAGCGCACCTGATCAAGCTGGGCACCATGGGGGAATACGGGACCCCCAATATCGACATCGAAGAAGGCTTCCTGACCATCACCCACAACGGCCGGCAGGATCGCCTGCCCTTCCCGATGCAGCCGGGCAGCTTCTACCACCTGTCGAAGTTGCACGACAGTCACAACATCCAGTTCGCCTGCCGGATCTGGGGCCTGCGCGCCACCGACCTGCACCAGGGCGTGGTCTATGGAAATCACACCGACGAGGTGGCGCTGCACCCTGGGCTCGCCACCCGCTTCGACTACGACGCGATCTGGGGCACCGTGCTCAACCGGTTTTGCATCCAGGGCGCGCTCGGGCTTCCGCTGACGGTGTACGGGAAGGGCGGACAGACGCGCGGCTTCCTCGATATCCGCGATACCGTAGCCTGCGTGCGACTGGCGCTGGAGCATCCGGCCGCCGACGGCGAGTATCGCGTCTTCAATCAGTTCACCGAGCAGTTCTCCGTCAAGGCGCTCGCCGAGAAGGTCCGCGATGCGCGTGCGGCCCATGGGCTCAAGACCAAGATCGTGCATCTGGCCAACCCCCGGGTGGAGCGCGAGGAGCATTACTACAACGCCAAGCACCAGAAGCTCCTCGACCTGGGCCTACGGCCGCACTACCTCGGCGACACCCTGATCGAATCCGTGATCGAGGTGGTGGAGCAACACGCGGCGCGGGTCGACCCGGTCGAGCTCGAGCAGCCAAATGTTGACTGGCGACGCGGCGGCACGGCGGGATGGCGCAAACCGGCGGACAGCCAGCCACGACCCGTGGCAGTGATGAGCCCCAACTCGAAGCCACGCCGGCCGTCTCCCGCGGCGGTTCCGACGCGGTTGGCTCAGCGCCGCTGAGATTCGACGGCCGCGGGTACCGGGGCCGTCGCCGTGGACCGCGGCCAGATCAGGTAGACCCAACCTCCGGCGGCCTGCGGCAGCGAGATCCCGAGATCGAGAAGATGGACCGTCACGCTGGCGGCGAGTGCCTCATCGGCCGGCCAGCCCAACAGCGTCAGCGCCGCCGTCCACCAGAGTTGCATCGTTCCCAGGCCGACCAGGCCCTGGATCGGTACCGCCAGCAACAGGGTCCGGATGCTGAGCGCAAACCAGACCTGGACCAGGGAGAGGTGATGGTCGAGGGCGGCGAAGAGGAAGAAGTACTGGAACCCGGTCGCGACCCGCGCCGCCAGCGTGGCCGCCACCAGGAGCAGGGGACGGCTTCCGGAGCCAAGCTCCTCGATGGCGACATGCAACCGCTCGTGAATCCGGGGCGGCAGCGAGAGGCGCTCGAGCCAACCGACGAGCGTGCGACGCGAGCGGCGCCAGAACAAGGCGGTCAACCCGGCGGCGATCAACACCGCCAGCCCGACCCCGCCACCCAACAGCGGGCCGGGCAGGGCGACGCCGGCCAGCGGCGCCATAACCAGTGCAATCAGCAACAGGCTGGCGACGTCGAGCAGGCGGCTCAACAGGGCAGCCCCGACGCCGACCGCGACCGGGGCGCCGAGGCGCGTCCGCGCCAGGACCACAAAGGCCGCATCGCCGCTGGGTCCGGGGAGGAGGAGGCTGGCGCCCCAGCTACTGAGCGTCACGCCGAGGATAGTTCGGAGCCGCCGCGGCTGGCCATTGCCCAGGAGCAACCGGTATCGCCAGGCGCGCACCGAGATGAAGGCGAAGGCCGACAGCGCGCCCAGCAACGCAAGTCCCGGCGAGACTTCGGACAGCGTTTCCACCAGCTCCGCCGGCCGAACGGCACGCAGCACCAGGAAGAGAAGCGCCAACGTCACGACCGCGGCCACCGCCACCCGCAGCCATCGCTGCCTCACGATTTCCTCCCCCTCCGGGCGAGGCCTGACAGTTCCCTCCCCCTCCGGGGGAGGGCAGGGTGGGGGCCATGAGCACCAGGAATCGCATCCTGGTGACCGGTGGCGCCGGCTTCATCGGCCTGCACACCGTGCGCCAGCTGGTCGGCGAGGGCTTCACCGTGCTCGTACTCGACGACCTGCGCCATGCGTGCGGCGAGCCGCTGCCTCCCAATGTCGAGCTGGTGGTGGCCGACCTCAACAGCCCGCCCGCGGCACAGGCGATCGCCCGATTCCGGCCGGATGCGATCCTTCACCTGGCCGCCCAGGGTGGTGTCTCCCGATCGGTTCGCGATCCGGCTGGCGACGCGGTGATCAACGTGTTGGGGACGGTCTCGATGCTCAAGGCAAGCGCCGATACCGGCTGCCGTCGCTTCATCTTCGCCTCGTCTGGCGGGGCGATCTACGGACGTGCTCCACGACTGCCAACCCCAGAGCGCACGATGCCCAAACCGCTGTCGCCCTACGGGGCGGCGAAGCTGGCGGCTGAGGGCTACCTCGGAATGTTCGGTCGGACCTTCGGACTCCGCACCCTGGCACTCCGCTACTCGAATGTCTACGGGCCGTTCCAGGACGGGACTGGTGAGGCGGGCGTCGTCGCCATCACCTGCGAGCGCCTCTTGTCCGGCCGCGCTCCGGAGATCCGTGGCGACGGGCAGCAGACGCGAGACTTCGTCTTCGTCGCGGACGTCGCCGACGCCAACCTGCGGGCGCTGGCTTCGCGCGTCACCGGCGCGATTAATATCGGCACCGGCGTTGCCAGCAGCGTCCGGACCGTCGTCGACGAGCTGGTCGCTGCCGCAGCCTACCAGGGTCCGATCGATCTGGTCGAGGGGCGCCCGGGCGAGGTGCGCGACACCGCACTGGACACACGGCGCGCGCAGAAGCTCCTGGAGTGGCGGGCCCCCACCCAGCTGCGCGATGGCTTGCGTCAAACCTTTACGAGCTTTCGCGAACGGGCGCGAGCGACCGCGCGCGCCAGTGCCTTGCCAGGCGGAGCCGAAGCCAGACCAGGTCGCGGATCGCCCGCAGGATCGGGATGAGGCGGGCGCCCGACCGTACCCCGGCGACCCGCGGGTAATGATTCACCGCGACCTGCCGAACGCGAAGCCCACTGCGCTGGCACTTGAAGTAGAGCTCGGTGTTCAGCAACGCCGAGCGAGCCAGCAGCGGCGATGCCGCGTCCAGCACCTCGCGTCGCATCAACTTGAGACCGCAGTCGATGTCCCGGACGCGAACGCCGTAGAGGGTGCGCACCAGGATGTTGAAGACGCCGGCAATGAGCAGCCGGTAGCCCGGATCTGCTCGTCGACGCCGCCAGCCCGCCGCCAGGTCGGCGGTGGGGATCAGCGTGGCCAGCGTATTGAGATCCGCCGGGTCGAACTGTCCGTCACCGTCCATGAACGCGACATAATCCATCCGCGCGGCCCGCAGTCCATCGCCGACCGTGATGCCGTATCCGCGCTTGGCGCTATGCGTGATGACCCGCAAGCGCGCGGCGGCTGGACCCATAACGGCGCGGACCACCGCCACGGTGTCGTCGGTGCTGCCGTCGTCGACGAGCACGATCTCCCAGTCCGGCGCCAGTCGATCGAGGACCGCGATGCTGTTGCCGATGACCTTCGTCATATTGGGTGCCTCGTTGTGCGCCGGGATGACGAGGCTTAGCGGGCGATCGAGCATGGGAACAGGCTACGACTAAGTGGCACGGCTGGTAATGAAAGCAGCGCCGCATGAGAAGACGATGAGACACAAGCGCACCGTCGCGGGCTCACGGCCGCGGCTGATCGCGCTGGTGCCAGTGGCGCTGGCGCTGCTTGCCGCCGTCGCCTATGCCGCCGTCAGCATCTACCGGCACGACCGTTTCGCCAGTAACGCCTTCGATCTCGGCGTCCAGGACCAGACCATTTGGGGATACAGCCGGCTGCAAATGATCCCCAACACGGTGGAGATGATCCGCAACCTGCTCGGTGACCACTTTCATCCCATCCTGATGGCGATCGCGCCGCTCTACTGGATCTGGGATGACGTTCGCGTTCTGCTCGTGGTCCAGGCGGTGCTGCTGGCCGCCGCCGGAATCCCGATCTTCTGGTGGGCCCGGCAGCGGCTCGGGCTCATCCCGGCGATCGCCTTCGAGGCCGCCTTTCTGACCTTCTGGGGCATCCTGTCCGGGGTCATCTACGATTTCCACCACATCGCGTTTGCCGTTCCTGCAATTTCATTCGGGCTCTACGCGGTCCTGACGACTCGCAACCGGTTGTTCTGGGCGATGCTGGTCGTCGGACTGCTGACCAGAGAAAACATTGCGCTCACCTTCGCCGCCATCGGCGTGTACATCGCCCTGGTGCAGCACCGCTGGCGGCTCGGCGTCGCTGTTATCGCGCTCTGCGCCGCCTGGTTCGCCGCGTTGATCGAGGTCGTGATGCCGGCGATCGCTGGCACGGCGTATGGCCACTGGACCTACGACGCGCTCGGCAGCGGCCCCGGAAGCGCGTTGCTGCATATCGTCCGTCATCCAATCTCCTCGTTGCAGCTCCTCATCGACAATCCCGTCAAGCGCAAACTCTGGGGTGGCCTGCTCGGAGCATGGCTGTTGCTGCCCTTGCTCTCGCCCATCGCCCTCGTGGCGATCCCCACCGTGTTGGAGCGTCTCTGGTCGTCGAACCCCGCGCTCTGGAGCGCCAGCTTCCATTACTCCCTGGTCATCGCACCGATCCTGGCCTTTGCCAGCATCGATGGGCTGACGCGCATTCAGCGCGTGCTTCCAGCGAACCTGCATCGGGTCGCTGCCAGCGTCGCGTCTGCCATCGTCCTCGCGGCTGGACTCTGGCTGACCTTCGGCGTGGTCCGCCCCCTGGACGAACTGGGAACCTACGTGTCCGGCACCCAGGCCTCTGCGATCCAGTCCTGCCTGGATGTGATCCCGCCCGACGCGAGTGTCTCCGCATCGAACAAGTTGCTGCCGCATTTGAGTCACCGGCGCGAGATTTATCTCTTGACCCTGAAGGCTGACGCCGACTACGTCGCCATCGATCTGGACACTTACCTCGGCCAGTTCTTTCCCGGTGAGCAGGCGCAGATCCGGACCATCATCTCGCAAGCCCTGGCCAACGGCTACGGCGTCGCCTGTTCGCGAGGAACGACGGTGGTCCTGCATCGCGGCGTCGGCGGCGCCGTGCTCAGCCCGGAATTGTCCACGTTTCTCGCCGGCTGATCCCGCTGGGTCCTCGGAGCGGGCGCCCTACTGGTTGGCGCCGCCCTCGAGTGAGCCGAGCATCTGCTTGACCACGTTGACCGGGATGGCGAACCCGACGCCCACGTTGCCTGGGATCGGGCTTTCGATCGAGTCGTTGATGCCGATGACCTGGCCCTGGGTGTTGAGCAGCGCACCGCCCGAGTTGCCCGGGTTGATCGGCGCGTCAGTCTGGATCAGGCCTGAGAGTCCGGATGCCGAGTTGTGCCGGTTGAGTCCGGAGACGATGCCGGCGGTCATCGATTCCTGGAGTCCAAAGGGCGAGCCGATCGCGTAGACCTGGTCGCCGACCTGCACGTTGTCGGAGTTACCGAGGGTCAACGGGTGCAGCGTCGACGCGGCTGCGGACACCCGAATGACAGCAAGGTCGGCGCCGGTATTCGAGCTGACCAGCGTCGCCGCCAGCGTCCGGCCGTCGTTGAAGGTGACCTGGATCTGGTTGGCTCCGGCGACGACGTGTGCGTTGGTCAGGATGTTGCCGCTGGTGTCGAGCACGATCCCCGAGCCGGTGCCTTCCCCGCCGCGGCCGAAGCGGGCGGCGACCTCCGTCGTGATCGTGACCACGCCCGGTGCCGCCTGCTGGTAGATCGCCGAAGCGGAGGTGGGCGTCTGTGGCTGGGTGACGCTGGAGGTAGAGGTCGACCTGGCGACGGCGGCGGGCGTCGGGGCCGGGGTTCGGCTCAGGATCGCCTGGGCGCCGAGCGCTCCGCCGGCGATGCCTCCGATCACGAAGAGCGCACCCGCGAGGACCGCCGTTCGGGGCCCCGGCTGGCGAGGGTCGCCGGGAGGCGACGGCGCCGGATCGGCTGCCGGCGCCGGGGGTTCCAGCGGCTCGTAGGGCAGCGGGCCTGTGACCATGTCCCTCATCATGCGCGCGGCATCCTTATGGATAGATGACGGGAAGCTAAGACCGCGCTAAGAGTTTGGGTGTCCCTAGGATGCTTGCTGGGCGCTGTGCCCGTTGCCGTTGCCGTTGCCGTTGCCTTTGCCGTGCGCGCGCTTGCGCAGCACGTCGCCGACGGTGTCGCTGAGGCCCCGAGGTAAGAGGTGGGCCTTGACCAGGTAGGCGGCGGCGCTGAGGCGACGGGCCTCTTCGATCAGCTTCGGACTGTCGTCCTCGCTAAACACCACCACCAGCAGGTCCCGCGTCGCTTCGTCCTCGCGGAGGGTGGCCAGTAGTTGCAGACCGTCCAGGTACGGCAGGTGGACGTCGAGCAGGGTGACGTCCGGCTTCAGCGTGCGCGCCATCTGCAACCCGGAAACGCCGTCGGCCGCCACTGCAACACGGTAACCCTCAAGCTGTAGCTTGAGCTGAAAGAGATCCGCAATATCCGGATGATCTTCGACCATCAGGACGCGGGGTTGGGCTGCCATAGTCTCCCTCAGGGGACCTGAGCGTAATCCCGCCCGATGACGCGGTCAAGCCTCTCGTCTGGGACAAATCCACCCGCAGCCGACTCACGTTTCTCTACGCGGGCACACGCGAAAAACGACGGACTTAGCGACGTTATTGGACGCTACGTGCTAGTGACTGCAGCCGTGGGCCGTGCCCGCGTCGCCGCCGGTGTCGAACGAGCTACCGCATGAGCAGCTCGAGACCGCATTGGGGTTGTGCACCGTGAAGCCGCCCCCCATCAAGCTGTCGACGAAATCGATTTCGGCGCCCTTGATGTAGCGCGCACTCACCGAATCGACGAACAACCGAACGCCCCCGACTTCGCTGACGGCGTCGCCCTCTTCCGGCCGGTCCTCGAAGCCCATGCCGTACGACATGCCGGAGCAGCCGCCAGGCTGGACGAAGACACGGAGACCCATCTCGGGGCGTCCCTGCTTCTGGAGGAGGTCACGCAACTGGCCGAGCGCCGAGTCGGTGATGCTGATCAGCTGGGTATCGTCCGCGATCTGCGTGTTGTATTCGTGATCGATCATTTCTTGAGCCATGTGAGAGTCATTATACGGCCTGATCTCGAGGAGGGAGCCAGCTTCGAGTTGTAACAGGCCCGCTACGGAAACTGCTGCTTGGCCAGCGGGCGGACCGCGTGCGTGTGACCCACTGGCCGCCAGCGCACCCCCACCACGGCATCCCGCACGGCGGCCGGCATCTCCCCATCCCGCCCAGGTCCGATCACCCCGGGGCGTTCTCCGGCGCGAGGCCCGACACGCCGGATCGCGTAGACGTAGCGCCGCCGGCCCCGAAAGGTGAAGTAGGGCGGCTGGTCGGGATGCCCGGCTCGCACCAGCCGATCGATGTGCTCGAGCGGTTGATCCCAATCGAGCTCGGTCTGCCGAACCGGCGGTTCGTAGCTTCCCTGCTCGAGGTCCGGCTGGATGACCTGGACGTTGCCGGCCTCCAACCGGGCCAGCGTTTCGCCCAGCGCGGGAAGGCCAGTCGCCACCAACCGCTTGCTCAGGGTGCCGGCATTATCGTCACGGGACACGGCTACCCGACGCTGCGCCAGGATCGGCCCGGCGTCGATCCGCGGCACCGTCTGGTGGATCGTGATGCCCGCTTCGGGATCGCCGTTGACGATCGTCCAGTAGATCGGCTCCGGTCCGCGATGCCGTGGCAACAGAGAAGGATGGAGGTTGAGCCATCCCCGGGTGGGCACGGCCAGTGTTTCCGCCGCCAGAATTTGATCGAAGCTCGCCATCACGACGACATCCGGCCCGTAGGCGCGGAGCGAGCGAACGAAGGGCTCCGCGTTGGCGTTGGCGGTCACCTCGACCGGGCGACCGAGATGCCCGGCGATGCGGGCCACGAGGTCGGGCTTTGGATGGGTGCGTTGCCAGCGCGTACTGCAGACGGCGGCCACCAGGTTGACCCGCCGTTCGATCAAGTACAGCAGGAACGCCGTGCCGTAATCCGACGGGATGCCGCAGAACACCACCCGGAGCCCCCGCTCGTCGAGTCGCGGACCCGCGTACGGTTCGGTGGGCACCGCCTCGACATCGATGGGCACCATCGAGAACTCGGGTTTCGACCAGATGCCGGCGGAAAGTTCATCGAGCCAGGGGTCGTCGAAGGTGGGTCGCCGGTCGACCGCCGCCTCCGTCACGCCATCGCCCGGCGGACGACTTCTGGACGCTGGTCATCGTCCCCATACGCCCAGCCAAGCAGGTCCATTACGTGTATCAGCGGAAGGTCGTGGCCGGCGCGCTGCAGGCCCATCGAGATCTGCAAGATGCATCCGGGGTTGGCGGAGGCGATCAGCTGGGCACCGGATTCCACGATGTTGCGCACCTTCCAGGCCAGCGCCTCTTCGGCAATCTCCGGGTGCGTTAGGTTGTAGACGCCGGCCGAGCCGCAACACCAATCGGACTCCTTCATTTCGACCAGCTCGATGCCGGGGATCATCTTGAGAACCTGCCGCGGTTGCTGCTGCACCCGCTGGCCGTGGAGCAGATGACACGGATCCTGGTAGGCGACCTTCAGGCGAATCGCCCGCGGCGGCGGCCTCAGCCCGTTATCGACCAGGAACTCCGAAGCGTCTTTGACGGTCCGCGAGAAGGCGGCGCCTGCCTCCTGCCGCTGCGCGTCGCCGCGAAGCTGAAGCTGGTATTGCTTCATGTTCGAGCCGCAGCCGGCCGCGTTGACGATGACTGCGTCCAGGTCTTGGCCTTGGAACGCATCCAGGGTCTGGGCGGCCAGGCGCTCCGCCGTCTTTGCCTCACCCGCGTGGGAGGCCAGCGCCCCGCAGCAAACCCTGGCCGTCGGCACCACCACGTCGCACCCGTTCTGCGCCAGGGCAAGCGCGGTCCGGCGGTTGGTGCCGTGGAACATTTCGTCCTGGATGCAGCCGGTCAGCAGACCCACCCGGGCCCGTCGGGTACCGACTGCCGGCGTCATGGCCGGCAGGGCTGCCTGGCGCGGACGCGT
>DASWBA010000066.1:0-6605 GCA_036390825.1 Candidatus Dormiibacterota bacterium | reverse complement strand
CGTAGCGTACGGGCAAGCGATCATAGCCGCAACTCCAAACTGCGGTTCGCAAACAGATGATCGTCGGCGGTGGGTCAGAGCCCGTTGGGCTTGGTCGCGGTCAGGAGGTTCGAGACCATCTGGGTCCGCACCTGGCCGTCCGCAAGGAGTGGCGTCAGGTGCCGAGCCGCGGCGCTTCGCAGCCGGGAACCGGTGTCCGCGTCGAGTCCGGCGATGGTGCCGGCGATCGGCGAGGCGGCGAGTGTCGCGATCACCTGCGCGATGCCGCCCTCGTACGTCAGCGGATGACGCAGCTCGGTGACCGACACGCCGATGAACCCGTGGTCCGTGAAGGCATTCTTCAAAGCTGAAGCCGACGGCCAACGGAACGGGGCGCCATACGGCTCGGCCTGGTCGGCCGGCAGGCACTCGCGGAGCGCCGCGTCCAGCACCGCGAAGCTTGGCTGGAGCGCGATCTCGCGCCACACCGCCGCGACGACCCGGCCGCCTGGCTTGAGCGCGCGGCGCATCTCTCGAACAGCGGCGGCCCGGTCGGGGAAGAACTGAAGCCCCTGCTGGCAGGTCACCACGTCGAAGGCCGCGTCGTCGACCGCAAGCGGCGCCGCAGGCGACACGACGTACTCGATCTTGGCCGCGCTAGCGACGGGAGCCTTCGTCCTTGCGATGGCGATCATGGCCTCGCTGAAATCGGCGCCAACTACGCGACCCTGCGGCCCCACCTGCTCGGCCGCGATCCGCGCGACGGTGCCCGGGCCGGTGGCGATGTCGAGGACGGCCTCGCCCGGTCGAAGGGCCGCCCGCTCGAGCAGCAGCCCTGCCCAAGGGACGAAGATCCGCGGGACATAGATCTCCTCGTAGGTACCGGCGATACTGCCGACCGAAAAGCAGCTGAAGGTGCCCTCGTCAGCCACGGCGATAATGCCGGTTGACGAAAGCCGCGATCCGGTTTGCCGCTTCGACGAGTCGATCCTCCGCTTCATTCGTAAAGATAAAACGCACATGATGATCGCCGAAGTCGTCCGCGCCCCAGGCATTCATAGGCGTGATCGCAACGTCTTCTTCGTCTAGAAGACGGCGGCAAAAGTCACCCGCCGCAACACCAAGTGCCTCGATGTTGGCGATGAAGAAGTAGCCCCCGTCCGGAGCGACCAGGCGCAGGCCCTCGATCGTTCGCAGCCGAGCGATAAGCGCGTCGCGCCGTCGCTGGTAGGTCTTCACCGACGCCGACACGTAGTCCTGGGAACCGGAGAGCGCCGCGGCAGCTCCGGCCTCTGAGTAGCCGCTCGCCATGATCCCATTGAAGATGTGGACGTCGTGGACCGGCTTCAACAAATCACGCGGGCCGACGGCCCATCCGATCCGCCAGCCCACCATGTTGTAGTTCTTGGTCACGCACCCAACCGTGATCGTCCGCTCAAAAAGGCCGGGCAGCGTCGCGGGATTGATCACGGTCCTCCCGTCGTAGATGACCTTGTCGACCGCGCCGTTGAAGAGAACGAGTGCGTCGTTCTCCTCCGCAGCCTGCGCTAGCGCCTCGGTTTCCTCGCGACCGAAGACGATGCCGGTTGGCATCGATGGCGAGCTATAGAAAATCACTTTGCAGCCCTTCGCCGCCCGTCGAAGCTCCGACGGATCGAGATGCCAGCCCTGTGCCTCGACCTGGTTGGTGAACACCTGGACACCGCCGGCCAGGCGCACGCGCTGCGCCATCCCGTTGTACGTCGGGTTGGTCATCAGCACCCGGTCTCCTTCGTTGACGTAACTCAGCAGCACGTCCAACATCGCCTCGCCGACCCCGGAGGTGACGACGACTTCGCCGTCGGGGTCGTATCGAAGGCCGAGGTCGGCCCGATAGCGCTCGCTGATGGCTTGCCGTAATTCGATCAAGCCGTGCAACGGCAGATAACTGTTGTAGCGATCGACACCGACGGCGTCCCTGGTCGCCTGGATCGCGTGTGCCGGCGGGGCCAGGTCGGTATCGGCGTTCTCCAGCCGAAAGGCTCCCGGTCGCTTGTCGGCGAGCTCCGCCATATCAGCCATCGTCATGCGAACCATGGATTGCGCTCGCCGTGATTTTGGCGGTGGCATCAGTACTTACTGGCCTCAAAGAAATTTCCGCAGGCTCGGCACTTGCACTGCATGGTCATCACCTGGCTGCCAAACAAGGAGATGACCTCGGTGTCCTTCGACCGACAGAACGGGCAGGGCCGCTCAACTTCCCCTCCCCCGCTTGCGGGGGAGGGCAGGGTGGGGGCTTTCTGCTGCTTACGCACCGGCGGGCATGTACCTCTTCTCGGCGAGGCCCTGCAGCATCCCGAGCGTCAGCTCGTCGATGCCGCCCGGGCTGATACGCCGCCGGATCGGGTCCCACGCTTTCCAGTCGATGGACGACGATGCGGGCGCGCCGCCCACTTGCTCATCGAGACGCCGACGGATCTCACGCACGCCCAGACTCAGCATTCCGTTTTGATGTAGGTCGTCGACGTCACCACCCTCGGGACCGATCCATACGACGGCGTCACGATGCGCCTGCTCGACGGCGGGCTCCGACCGCGATTCACGCAGCCAGCTGCGGCCGTGCATGGCGTGGTAGCGCTCCTCCTGGAGCATCTTCTTCAGACGGCTGCGCAGCACCTCGACGTTGCCGCTGGCGAGGGCCTCGATCATCAGCGTGAAGGCGCTGTCCAGCACGCCGTTGGCGGCGACGAAGGTCGTCCAGTCCGTCCACGGCCGATCGAGGTAGGGCACGTTCGCATAGTTGCCAGGGTCATCCGGGACGTCAGCCGTACCGAGCTCGCGCAGTGACCCGTACAGCACGCGGCTGTGCCCGATGTCGTCGAGCCCCATGGCGGCCGCCGCGATATCGGCCTCCAGCGTGGGTGCGGCGATGCACCACTCCGCATAACGCATGCCAAGCAGTTGCTTGTTGTCGGCCAGGCTCTTGACCAGCGAGTACAGGCTCAGGCTTCGGCCTCGCCCGGCGCCCAGAGCTGGATGACGGCTGCCTTCGGCACGATCATCATCTCCACCCAGCGCTCCTCGTCATAGGTCGCGCGCGCATAGGCCATCGCTAGCTCGTCGTCGGGCGCCACGACTGCGCCGACCTGACGTAATGGTTCCAGCCTGGTCTTGCGCGCGAAGACTTCGTACTCCTGGACGTCGTCGTGGACCCGCACGAAGCCCATCAGACCGAAAGCCCCCAGGCGCGCAGAGCCTCGCGCCCCTCAGTGGTCATCCGCGACGACGACCACGGCGGGTCCCAGACGATATCGATCGCGACCTCATCGATCCCGGGCTCGGCCAGCAACCGCTCCCTGATGTCGGCGATGATCATGTCGCCTGCGGGGCACCCCATCGCCGTAAAGGTCAGCCGCACGCGAACCGTTCGGTCCTTGAGCGCGACGCCGTAGACGACGCCGAGGTCGACCAGGTTGATCGGCATCTCCGGGTCATTGATTTCGGCAAGAGCGGACCAGATCCTCGCCTCGAGCGGCACGACGGTGAGGCTCACCGCTGGACCCGGAACTTGCTGAAGCTCTCCTGGAAGAGGGCGACCATCTGAGCGTTGCGCGGGCCGCGCGCCCGCCATCGCGCCAGCACGTCGTCCCAGCTACACGGATCGTTGAAATCCCAGCGCTTTTCCTCGGCGTCGAACGTGCTCGGGAACGGGTAATCCAGCACGTAATGGCTGTTTTCCTGGTGCGCCGGCACCTGGATGCCGATCGATGTCATGAAGGGGACGACCGTGGCGAGCCACTGCTGGCGTAGCTGGTCGTTGGTCAGGCCCTTGAGCCGGTAGTCCAGCTGGGCGCTGTGCTGCTTCAAGTTGTCCGGCAGCCCGAACCACTCGACGGTCAGGGGAAACATCCAGTCGACGGCCCGTTGCAGTTCTTCCTTCGCGGCCCCGCCCGCCTGGCTGATGCGTTTGCTCCAGTTGCGGCCGTTGCGCAGGTGAAAGTTCTCTTCGGCCATGACCTTCACGAGCCCCCGTTTCCACGGGCCGTACGAGCAGTGCTCGTGAATGTCGCCCAGCAGGCAAAAGCCGGCCTGGTCGTACATCGCGTTCGCCACCACCAGCTCGGTCCAGCTTTCGAGCGGCACGTCGAAGGCGTACGGATAGCGAAACGCTTTGGGATCGCGCTTGAAGATCAGCGCCTCCTGGCTTTCGCCCAGCTCCTCGAGGATGTGATAGGCGATATGCGCGTGGGCCAGCTCATCCTGGATGATGGCGATCCCGGTCATGAAGGCATTGACGCTGGGCGCCTTGCGCGCCGCCAGGTAGTAGGCCGGCGCTGAGATCAGCTCGGTGTCACCAGAGACGATCAGCGTGTGCTTCAGCTCACGCAAGTAGTCCGGCGTCATCTCGGAGACCGACTCGATCAGCTCGCCCCGTTTGAGCAGGCCTTCGAACGTCGCCGAGTTGGAGGACTCCATCCGGGTTGATTCTAAGATGGGGTGGCCTGTCCGAGTTGATCGAGGCCAACGGGCTTCAGTTCTACGACCGCGATCAGGGGTCCGGTACACCCATCATCCTGCTCCACGGTTTCCCCGACACCGGCGATCTCTGGCGCAACCAGACGCCGGCCCTCAACGAGAGCGGGTTTCGCACCATCGTGCCCGACATGCGGGGCCGCGGCCGGAGCAGCAAGCCGCCTTCCGTTTCCGACTATCGGCTGTCGTCGATCGTCCGGGATGTCACCGGCATCCTGGATGCGCTCGGCATCCAGCGCGCGCACGTCGTCGGGCATGACTGGAGCGCGGCGGTCGCCTGGCTCCTCGCGGCTTTGGTGCCCGATCGCGTCGATCGCCTGGTCGCGATTTCGGTCGGCGCTCCGAGCGCTGCAGCGAAGCCGACGCTGGAGGAGTTCCAGAAAGGCTGGTACCGCCTGCTCTTCTTGTTCGAAGGCACCGCCGAGGAGCTGATCCAGCGCGACGATTGGTACTTGTTTCGTTTGTTCCTTGGCGGAGCCACGGACACCGAGGCTTACGTGAAAACGCTGGCCGAGCCGGGTGCGCTGACGCCGGCGCTGAACTGGTATCGGGCGAACCTTCCGGTCCAGGCGCTCCTCGGCCGCATCGGCAGTCCGCAGCTACCGATGATCAAGGCGAACACGCTCGGAATCTGGAGCACTGGCGATCTCTACCTGACGGAGGATGCGATGACGCGGTCGGAGCAACGGGTGGAGGGTACCTGGCGCTATGAGCGTGTCGAGGGTTCCCACTGGGTGCCGCTCGACCAGCCGGATCGCCTCAACCGGCTTCTGGTCGAATTTCTCACGTAATTAGCCGATGAGCCGGAGCGCCTCGCGGAGTACCTTGCCCTTGGGACTGTTTTCGCCCGGCCCGTCGGGCCGGCGCAGCAAGGCGATCAGCACCGGATCGCGGCAGGCGACGATGGAATTGACCACGAACCGGTAGAGATCGATCGATTGGGCCCCGTCCAGAAACGATGCGATGAACCCGGCAAACGCCGGCCGCGCCGGATGACCGAGCAGCAGGTCGAAGAGTCCGACCATGACGGTGGCGTCTTTTTCGTCGCGATACTGCTCGAGCAGGTGGATCACCAGCGAAACCGGCAGGCCGGTGAGTCCGCGAAGACACTCTGCTCGCACGTCCGCCGGACCGCCGCCACCGGCGACCAGTCCGTACAGCGGCAGCAGCTGCTCTCGCATCGCAAGTAGCCGCGCTGCCGTGACGGCCGGCTCGCCCGACATCTCGTGCGCGTCGCTCAGTAGACGGACGGCGTGGAAGGACGCCAGCGCACCATCGACGTCGTTCAGCGTGACCAGCGCCGCGGCCCGCAACTCACTTGCGGCGTCGAACCGACCGATGGTCTCGTGCGTCCACAGGGCGGTCTCGAGCAGGGCGATCTCGTCCATAGTCGCCCGGCCGCGAAGCGCCCGCACCAGGGCGGTCCGCTGGAAGCATCCCGAGTCGCGCCGCCGGGGCTCGGCGTTGAGCCATTCGTACTTTTGTGCGATGGCCTGCCGGATTCGGGGATCGGCGCTGTAGCTCAGCATGCCGACGGCAGATGCGATCGTTTCCGGGTTCCGGGCTCTCCCTAACAAGACCATCCCCAACTCGACCTGGGGGTCGATATCGGCCATCCCGCGAGACTAGATCACGAGGCGGGAAAAAGAAATGCGACCTGCCGTTACGGTTTACAACTCACCGGTGTTACCCAGCGAGCCTTCATCCCGCTGCCCAGCCCAGTCCTTGCGGACCGAGCCTTCGCCGCCGACAGAACCGGTCGCCTTGCGGCAACCGACTCCCCAGCCCTTTCGGGCCGGGCCCCCGGACCTCACGATCCGAGAGTGGGGGCCTTGCGGCTCCCTCGTCGGCGACCTACTAGAGTCGTTTCCTTCTCTAACTGGCTTTCTGACAGGTCGCAGGGGGAACGTTAGCTGCCTGACGACAAAGCCGCAATACGGAACATTCGTTCCCAAACGCACGCTCGTTTCCCTTCATGCCGCCGCGACGGCCCCTCGCACAAGTCGTAACGGGACCTGTAACGACCCGTGTCTCGACTTGAAGCTAAACACCATTACCGTTTGCGTTATCTGCAGTAGGGGCGTGGGTCGCCAACGGACCGTGCCCCGGGTAAC
>DASWBA010000065.1:0-28182 GCA_036390825.1 Candidatus Dormiibacterota bacterium | reverse complement strand
CCAGCAGAACGCTGCCGGCGGCCCGGATCGCGCTGACGATCGTCTGGCGCGCGCGCTCCATGACGGCCGTCGCCAGTTGCTGGGCTTTCTCGATCGCGCTGCGGACCAGTTGCCTTGCCCGGTCGAACACCGACTGGACGGCCTGCTTGGCCTTGTCGAAGAGGGATTGAGCCGCTGACCCGATGACCCCGAGAAGGCCGCCCGGGCTCTGGCTCTGCGCTTTCTTACGCTCGGCGGCTGCCTGCTGTTCGCCTTGCTGCCGCGCACGGTCGGCCGCTTCCTGTCC
This sequence comes from Candidatus Dormiibacterota bacterium, assembly GCA_036390825.1. Lineage (GTDB taxonomy): Bacteria > Chloroflexota > Dormibacteria > CF-121 > CF-121 > CF-13. Next base: position 27,896 of record DASWBA010000065.1, on the reverse strand, counting down.
TTCGCGGTAGTGGGTTGCGGCTTGCTGCTCGGCTGCGGCACGTTCCTGGGCGACCGTCTGGACCGCTTCGGTAGTTTTCACGTCGGCCTCGTTCTGCGCACCGGCCACGAGCTCTTGCTGAGCGTTGCTCCACTGGCGACGCATGCCTAGCACTTCGCGCCTGGCCGCTGCCCGTTCCGCGGTCTGCTCCTGACTATTGGTCTGTTCGAGCTGCGTCATCTCGGCGTCGGACTTGGCGCGCTCGCCGGCGGTCCGTTGCGCGTAGTCCTGCCGCTGGGTTGCAAGGGAAGACAGCCCGGCGCTGACGGCACCCTGGATTTCGCCGCCCTTTTCTTGCTCGGCGATGATCGACGCGGCTTGATCGTCCTCACCCGCCGCCGGCGAGGCGGCCGCGTGGCCGTTTGCGCCCGGCGCCTGGGCGACCGCCGCTCGCAGCGTTTCCGTCGGGACCGTTGGGAAGATCTCGTCCTCGCCGAGTGGTTGCGCGGCTTCTTGCTGACCGCTCGCGTGCTCTCGCTCGAGGCCGGCCCGAAGGTGGGTGCGGTGCTGTTGAAGGGCCCCGGGGTTGGCCGAGCCCTCGAGCGGAAGGTGGGGAAGAGGCCCTGGCTTCAGCTCCAGGCCGGTCGGAGGAGCAGGGGGTCGGCGAACTTCCTCATCCCGTCCTTCTGCTGGAGCGGGAATGCTGGTCGGTATTCGCTCTCCGGGCACAAAGCGCGTTGACGCGGGCGACTCGACGGTCGAGGGCGCGCCCGGGTGACGCGGTCGTTGCGGTGGACTCGCAGCCAGCCGTTCATGTTCACGGGTCGCCTGGCGGTCGGCCGCACCCGACACCAACGTCAGCGACCTCAACAGTTGCGCGGGCGGAAGGCTGCCAATCCGAGCCAGCCCAGTGGCGGGCTCGGCGCCGCTGACATCGGGAATCGTCGGTGGCGGGCGGGCCTCGATCGCCGCGCCCAGCTCGGCAGGGCCGCCTGTGGCCTCCGGCTGATCCCCAGTCTGAGCTGCCTGCTGGCCGAGCTCGGCCTGGGCATCCTGCGCGATGCGTTCGCGTTCGTCGGTCGCCTCGGCCTCGCCCGCCACGGGCGGCGACTCCGCGACTGTCGCGAGTTCGGCCAACTCGTCGTCGCTTTCACCGGCGCGAGCACCGGGCGCTGGGGCTTCGGGAGGCTCGGCCTCGCTTGTCTGCGTCTCGACGGCCACGGCTTCGGGTGTCGGCCGCTCCGGTGCTTGGACCGGCTCGGGCTGATGCGACCGGGCGATCAGGTCGGCGACAGCCGCGTTGCCGGCGCGCGCCTGCAAGCCCAGCAACAATCGGGGATGGGGCAGCACCGGACGCGCGGTCGCAACCTCAGGCGCGGCTAATTGCCCAGCCCGATCGGCATCCGCCAGCGCGCCATCCTGGCGTTCGAGCTCGGCCCCACGCGCGGGGGCTTTCTCTTCCGCCTCGTGCTCGACGACAGTCGTGGGCACGATGCGCCCAGACCCCCCCGACGGGCCCTAGATCAAGCCCTGTCTCAATGCGTAGGCGACCGCCTGCGTCCGGTTGCGCAGATTGAGCCGGCTCGTCACGTCATGGACGATGTTCTTGACCGTGCGCTCCGAATAGAAGAGGCGACGTCCAACCTCGGCCGTGTCGAGACCATCGGCGAGCAGTTTCAGGACTTTGATTTCGCGGTCGGTGAGCACAGCGAAGCTCAGACCGCGTGGATTCAAGACCTGGCGTTGCAAGCGGCCGACCTGGTCGAGCAGTCGCCCCAGCAAATCTGGCGAGAGGGCGCCCTCGCCTCCGGCCGCCGCGCGGATAGCTTCGAAAAGATTTTCGGGCGTGGCCTGGTTGCGTCTGAGCACGCCGCGCGCTCCGGCCTCGAGCGCACTCAGCAATCCAGTGTCGTCGACCCGAGTAACGATCAGCACCACACGCTCGACGCCCCGGCGCTTCAGGGCTCGAATGGTCTGCGCGGTCTCCTCGTCCATCTGGTCGGCGACGACGAGCGCAACGACGTCCGCGTCGACCTGGCGCTCTTCGACAGTTTCCAGGCCGTGATTGGAACGAAGTTGGCTGGCGATACCGGCCCGCGAAACGGGGTCCGATGCGGCCACGAACACGCGGGTGCGGTCGGTCAATACGCTCGGACGAGTTGCGATCACAGTCTCTTCCTCCTCGGTGACGGCGCCCCTGCCTGTTTCTTACTGCGCCGCGGGTGAGTCTGGACGGCTGCACTTTCCGGGCACTTAACGGGGACTTAACGGGCAGCGCGCAATGCCTGCAGGTGTGCCTCTCGGGCTATGGTCCGGTCACCGAGCGCTACCTATGATGCGAACGCCATGGCTGCTACCGCCACGCTTGCCAGCAAGGCTGTTACCGTCACACCCGGTGGCGAGGCGGTCACCGAAGTTCGCATCCGCAACTCCGGGACCGTCGTCGATCAGTTCACACTCGAAGTACTTGGCGACGCGTCGGCATGGGCCATTGTCGAGCCGGCCGTGGTGCCCCTCTTTCCCGGGGCGGAGTCGGTGGCGCGCGTCAAGTTCAAACCACCGAAATCATCCAGCGTTCTCGCCAAGGCCATCCCCTTTGCCGTCCGGGTCAGATCCCGGGAAGACGCCCGCGCCTCGCTCGTGGAGGAAGGCGTCGTCGAAGTCGGGCCGTTCAACGACACGACCGCCGAGCTGATCCCGCGGACCGCGAAGGGCAGTTCACACGCTCGAGCCCAGCTCGCCCTCGACAACCGAGGCAACGTCCGCATCAATGCCCGGCTGACCGCGGCGGATCCGGATCGAAAGCTCAACTTCACGATCACGCCGCCGGCGCTCACCGCGGAACCAGGAACGGCGAGCTTTGCGTCGATCCGGATCAACCCGCGGACGCGCTTCCTCACCGGTCCGCCAAAACTCGCTCCCTACAAGGTCAACGTCCACCAGGACGGGCTGCCCACCATCATCGTCGACGGCTCGATGCAGCAGGAAGGGTTGATCCCGCCCTGGCTGCTCCCGGCGATCATCGGTCTGGCCGCGTTGCTGCTGGTGCTCGCGATCCTGTGGTTCTTCGTGTTGAAACCCAGCATCACCAGCGCGGCGAAGGACGCGGTGGCGCCGCAGACCTCGTCGCTGCAGCAGCAGGTCAACTCGTTGAAGGCGGCCAATCCCGCGACCGGCAACGCCGGGACGGGAGGCGCAACGGGTCCCAACCCGGTCAAGGGTGACGTCTGGTCATCGCGCCTGGCGGTCAACTCGCAGGCGACGCCCGCGCAGCTGCAAAGCTCGATCACCGTGCCACAAGGTGGAGGGCTGGCGGTCACCGACCTGGTGTTCGAGAACCCCAGTGGCAACAGTGGCACCATCTATCTGGTCCGCCGCGAGACCAACAAGCCCGATCAGGTGCTGCTCGTGCTGCGGCTGGAGAACTTCCGGGACCTCGACTTCCATTTCGTGACGCCGCTCGTCTTCAAGGAGAGCCAGACGATGACGCTGAGCTGCAGCCCCGATCCAACCGGGAGTCTGTGTAACGCGTCCGTCTACTACAGCGGATACTTCAAGAACCCGCCGAGTAGCTAGCAGATGCGACGCGTCCCGCTGGCCGCGGCCGCCGTTGGAGTAGGGATTCTGATCGGCACGTTGTTCGCTGGTCGAGCGCTCGCGGCGCAGATCGGCTTGAGTGCGACCTTTCCCGCGTCGCGCATCCAGGTCGATACGGCGCCCACCACGCTCAAGATGCCGGGGCCGACCACGGTCACCGCGATCGTCGAGGACTGGCACGGCACGACGATCCCGAGAGTCCCGGTCAGCTTCAGCATTCTTAGCGGGCCGAATAAGGGCAAGAGTCTTCCGGCGGCGACCACCAACAAGGATGGCCGGGCGACCCTGACCTATTCGAACAGCGGCGAGCCCGGCATCGACGCGGTCCAGGCCAGCTTCACCGATGGCCTCGAGGTCCACAAGAGCAACCGGCATTTCGTGCTGTGGCTCAGCGGACCGGCAGCGACCGCGATCCCGTCCCCGGCAACGATCAGGGTGACGCCGACCTGCTTTCAACCGGCGGCTGCGGTGATCGCCGCGTCGAATACCTTCAAGAAGGTGGCACCCCGCACCACGCCCAGGCCAACCCCTGGCGCGAGCACACGGCCACAGCCGGAGAAGACCACCGCCAATGTCACCGGCGATAACTTCAATCCGTTCAGCGCGGTGCTGATTACGTTCGATGCGGGCCCTGGTGGCAGTCCGCAAAGCTTTGAAGCCCAGACCGATGTGTTCGGTCATTTCAGTCGCGACATCCCGCTGACCATTCCGGCCGAAGGACTCCACCTGGTGCGCGCCGACGACTTCCGCCAGCGGGAGGCCGATGCGACCTATGCCATCCCCTGCTTCCAGCCATCGGTAGCGCTCGACCCGCCGATCGGCCCGCCAGGTTTCGTCACGATTGCCGTCGGCAGCGGCTTCCCGGCCAACAGCACTATCGTCGTGCTCAACTGGCAGCCGCCCGCCTTGCTCTCGCCCTTGCCCGCGGTGATCAAGACCGACGGCAACGGGGCATTCCAGTTCCCACTGCTGGTCCTGTATCACGATCTCCTCGGCCCGCGCCTGATGCAGGCGATCGTGGCCAATCCGTTTGGTGACCGCGCCGGTGCGGCGATCGAGGCCGATGCGCCTTTCCTCGTCACGCCCGGTCGGGCTCAACCCTCGGACTTTGTTCTCCGTCGTTAAGAGGCCTGGACGGGGCGTATGATCACTCCGGGTAGACACCTAGGGGGAATCGCATGAAGAGACGGGGCCACTGGGGGGTCCGGTGCTGGCGCGCCGTTGGTCCGGCTGCCCTCCTCGTCAGCCTTGCCATCCCTCAGGTCGGTCTCAATCCAACAATCGCCGTCCAGGCAGCCGGCCCGGTGGCCGGCCGTCCCGAGCTGGCGACCTACGCCGGCGCACCCGCCGCCGGAAAGCCAACCGAGGTGGCCCAGCAGCCCTTTGGACTGGCCGTCTTCGGGCGCTACACGTTCGTCGCCGACCCGGTCAACCACCTGGTTCGCCTCTTGATCGACAACAGTGAGTTCGCCTTTGCCGGCGCCGGCAGCATGGCCGTCGAAGGTGACGGCGGCGATCCCGCCAAGGCGCAACTCGCCGGGCCCTATGCGGTGGCGATCGGGCAGGTGACGCAGGTCGGCTACCAGGTGACCGGCTTCGACGTCTACATCGCCGATACCTTCGGGCACCAGGTCCGCAAGGCGAGCGTCACGATTCCACCGATCGACAGCCCGAGCGGGTCGCCGACGGCTGTCATCAGCACGATCGCCGGCGCCGGCGGCTTCGGCTTTTCCGGCGACGGTGGCCAGGCGACGGCTGCGAAGCTGAATTCGCCGTACGGCGTGGCCTGGGACTCGAAGCGCAACCAGCTCTACATCGCCGACACGCTCAACAACCGCGTGCGCGTCGTCAACAGCACGGGCACGATTTCGACCCTTGTGGGCGCCCCCTTGCTGCAACCCCGCGGCCTGGCGGTCAACGGCGACGGTCTCTACATCGCCGATACCTATAACAATGTCGTCCGGCGCTTCGACCTCGGAAGCCATGCGCTCACCACGGCGGCGGGCACCGGCGTGGCCGGCTACGTCAACGGCGTTAAGGGGACCGCGGCGCTGCTCAGGATGCCCACCGGGCTGGCCTTCGACGATCGGGCGAACCTCTACATCGCCGATACCGGCAACAACACCATCCGGGAGCTCTCGGTGACTGATAACGTGCTTCGCACCGTCGCCGGCACCGGCAAGGCCGGCGCGTTCGGAGACGGCGGCCCGGCGATCCTGGCGCAACTCTCGTCGCCGACCGGCGTCGCCGTGCGGTCCAACGGCGATGTCGTCATCGCCGACTCGGGGAACAACCTGATCCGCGTGCTCGAAGGAACGCTCTCCGCCACGCCGGCGCACAACATTCATGTCGAAGCCGGCAATGGCACTCCGAGCTTTGCCGGCGATGGACAGCCCCCCGCTGTCGCCCAATTTGCGGAGCCCGCCGCCGTGCTGTCGCAGCTCGGTGGGGCAGGCCAGCCCAACGCCGCGGTCCCGGCGGTCAGGGGCCAGCGATACGTCGTCGACACCTTCAACCAGACGGTCCGGACATTCAGTAGCAGCGATACCGATCCAGACAATCACTCGGTTGGCGACAACGATGCCGACGACGTGAGTACGCTCGCTGGAACAGGCGGCCTGCGGGGGCTCCCCGACGCGTCATCGACCAAGCTCAGCGGATCGCGCTTCGCTTATCCGATGGGGTCGGCGCTTAGTCCTGATGGCAATCGCCTCTACGTCGCCGATACCTTTAATAACGTCGTCCGCGCGGTCGATCTCACCCAGCACACGGTGACGACCGTCGCCGGCAGGCCCGGACAGGCCGGTTATGGCGGTGACGGTCAGGCCGCGACCAATGCGCTGCTGAGCTATCCAACCGGGGTCGCCGTCGACCAGGCGGGCGACCTGTTCATCGCCGACACCTACAACGGCCGAATTCGTGAGGTCATCGGCGGCACGATCTACACGGTCGCCGGCACCGGCCGGCTCGGATTCAGCGGGGAGGGCGGTCCGGCAACCGCCGCCGATCTCTATTTCCCGTACGGGGTCAGTGTCGATGCCTCGACCCCGCCCAACCTGATCATCACCGACAGCTTCAACCATCGGGTCCGCAAGGTGGCCGCGGTCAGCCCCATCAACCCGAGGGCCAACAAGCCGTTCGACTCCAGGGCCAGCAACGTGATCACGACCCTGGCCGGGACCGGCGACCAGGCGATGGCGGACGGCTCGGCGACCACGCAGGCCCAGTTCAACCGGCCGTGGAGCGCGGCGCTGGACAAGACCAACCTCTACGTGGCCGACTACCTGAACCAGCGCATCCGGCGCGTCGATCTAACCACCGGCACCGTGGCAACGGTGGCCGGGCAATCGGTCGCCGGGTCGCCCCGTGGCGGTTTGCTCGGCGATGTCGGGCCGGCCGACGCCGCGGAGGTTAATGGCCCCCGCGGGCTCAGCATGCTCGGTGATTCCGGAGCGATGCTGGTGGCGGATAGCTTCAACAGCCGAATCCGCTGGCTTGGCCTGACGCAGGCCGGCATCCAGCGGACGCAGGTCAACTTCGACCCGACCAACCTCGCGGGGCTCAGCCAGCCGCAGAGTGTGACCGTATCCAGTACGGGAAGCGGGCTGCTGGTGATGGGCGCGGTCGATCTCGGCGCCGACCGGGACAACTTCTACCTCAATCCAGCCAAGAACGCGTGCGCCCAGGCCCGGCTTGAACCGGGGAGCAGCTGCTCCTTCGAGGTCGCCTTCCAGCCGCGCGCGCTCGGTGGCCACACCGGCAGCGTGGTAATCCCCAACGACGCCGTTGGCGGCGCCCAACTCGTAATGCTGACGGGACGGGGCACTGCGTCGTTGGTCAGCCTCAGCCCGCCCGCGGTCGTGATTCACCAGCCGGCGAACGCGCCCCCGGCGCCGGCGATCGTGACTCTGACCAACAACGGCGATGGCCTGCTACACATCACGTCGATTGGGCTCGACCAGGGAACCAGCCCCGGTTTTTCGCAGAGCAACAACTGCCCGAGTGTGATGACGGCGCACAGCAGCTGCCAGATCACGGTCACGCTCAGCCAGATCGCTCCGGATGACAAGACAACGCGCACCGGCATGCTCACCGTCGTCGACGATGCCGCCGGAAACGCGGTCAGCGACCTGACGACCGGTGGCACCTCGCAATCCGTGCCGCTCACCGCCAGCCTGGCGCAGTCCATCGCGAGCTTCAGCCGTCAGTCGATGACCTTTACGCAGAACTTGGGGACGAGTGGTGTGACCGAAACCATCATGCTGGTCAACACCGGTCAGGCGCCGCTGCACCTTAGCGCCATCCACGATGAAGGCGACTTCTCGCAAACCAACAATTGCCCGATGGTGCTCGCCCCAGGGGCCAACTGTGCCATCAGCGTCACCTTCGTCCCCACCAACCTGGGGGAGCGCGACGGATACATCGTGGTCGCGGATGACTCGGTCGACAGTCCGCAGCGGATCCCCGTCATGGGCATCTCGACCATGGCGCTGGCGCGGCTCGCGCCCGCCCGGCTCAACTTCAGTCAGAATGTCGGCGCTACCTCCGCGCAGCAAACGGTCACCCTTACCAACACTGGCGATGGTCCGCTCACGATCGGCGGGATCGCGGCGACGGGCGACTTCAAAGCGTTGTCGCACTGTCCGTCGGTGCTGCTCCCCGGCATCACCTGTCCAATCGGCATCACCTTCACGCCGCAAACCGCCGGCGCACGCCACGGCAGTCTCGTGATCACCGACGATGCCAACGCCGCCCCCGGTTCGCAGGACACGGTACGGCTCGACGGCTTTGCCTATCAGCCGGTCGCGACCTTGAGCACGGCGGTCCTGACGCCGGGTGCGAACCTTGGCGGGTCGGCGGGGCCGCAGACGGTCACCGTCACCAACACCGGCGATGGGGCGCTCACGGTCCGCGCCATCTCGATCAGTGGGACGGCGGCCGGCGACTACCGGCAGTCGAGCGACTGCCTGCGCAAATTGCAGCCGGGCAATTCGTGCACGGTCACGGTCAATTTCACGCCGCACGGTTACGGCCTTCGCGCGGCCAACCTCACGTTGCTCGACGACGGCCCCGGCGGCAGCCAGTCGGTCGCCCTGCGCGGAACGGGGACGGCGGCCCGGCCGTTGCTGAGTAGCGGATTCGTCAACTTTGGCGGCGACAGTGTGGGGAATCCAACCGCTCCGGAGCGCGTCGTGCTCTTCAACGCCGGCAACGGGCTGCTCTCCATTGCCAGCATCGGCCTGACCGGCAGCGACTACACGATGAGCACCAACTGCGGCAGTACGCTCGCCGCGGGCGCGAGCTGCACCATCACCGTCACCTTCCTCCCGCAAGGCACCGGCGCGCGCTCGGGTCTCGTCACCATCACCGACAACGCCGGGACCCAGCGCATCACCTTGAGCGGCGTCGGCACGTAGAACCGCGGCGTGGGCCTCTACGTCTGCCCTGCTGACACCGTGGTCGCGCCGCCCGAAACCGTTTGGCGGCTCTTGACCGATCCGGCGACCTATGAAACCTGGACCGACGCCCGGGTGGATTCGGTCGAGCCACCCGGACCCGCACAACCGGGACAGGTCGTGCTGCTGAGCGGTGGCGTGCTCGGCATCCGCCTCGGGTTTCGCTTCGACCTCGAGCGCGTCGATCCGGCGACGCACGACTTCGAGCTTCGCGTCCAATTCCCATTCGGCATCCGGATGCGAGAGCACATCACCGTACGCCCGGTCGAGGGAGGCAGCCTTGTCCAGTTCCGTTGAGACTTCACGCTCCCGCCAGGTTGGCGGGGCTGGCTGGTGGAGCATTTGCTCGGTTCTGGCCTTCGCAACGGCCCGGTGGAGTCCCTGGCCCGTCTGAAGCGCACCGCCGAATCGGCGGCACAAGGGCACGCTCGGGTGTGAGAGTCTAGTATTCGGCCCGATCTGTCGGAAGCCATAGGAGGAACGATGGCCAAGAACCCCTTGTTTGAGCTGTACGAGGCAGGCACCAGCGTCTGGCTCGACTACATCAGCCGGAGCTTGATGACCTCTGGTGAGCTCAAGCGAATGATCGAGGAGGATGCCGTCGTCGGCATGACCTCGAACCCCACCATCTTCGAAAAGGCGATCGGCGGCAGCAGTGACTATGACGCGACGCTCAAGCGGTTGATGAACGCCGGCAAGTCCGACGAAGAGATCATGTTGAGCCTGATCGTCGAGGACATCCAGATGGCTGCCGATGTGCTCAAGCCCGTCTACGAGCAGACCGAGCACAAGGACGGTTACGTCAGCATCGAGGTCCTGCCGCGGGTCGCCTACGACACCAAGGGCACGATCGCGATGGCCCACGATCTGTTCGATCGGGTCGGGCGGCCCAATATTTTTGTCAAGATCCCAGCAACCGACGAAGGCTTGCCGGCGATCGAGCAATGCATCGCCGACGGTATCAACATCAACATCACGCTGATGTTCTCGGTGAAGGTCTACGAGGACGTCGCCCGCGCCTTCATCCGGGGGCTGCAGCGCCGGATGAAGGAGGGCAAGCCGATCGACATCGCCTCGGTGGCGAGCTTCTTCGTCAGCCGGGTCGACACCGCCGTCGACAAACTGCTCGAACAGAAAATCGCCGCAGCCAAGGATCCGGCCGAGCGCGAGCGGTTACAGAAGCTGCTGGGGAAGGCGGCGATCGCGAATGCCAAGATGGCCTACCAGTCGTTCCTGCGAATTTTCAACGAGCCAGAGTTTGCCGAGCTGCGTCGCCGCGGGGCCAGTGTCCAGCGCTGCCTATGGGCGAGCACCGGAACCAAGAATCCCAATTACAGCGACGTCATGTACGTCAAGGAGCTGATCGGGCCGGAGACGGTGAACACCATGCCCCAGCAGACCATGATGGCCTTCAAGGAGCATGGCGAAGTCCGGGTGAGCCTGCTCGAAAACGTTGACGGCGCCCACCAGGTGTTGCGCGACCTCGGCACCGCCGGCATCGACATCGACAAGGTCACCTACGACCTGCAGGTCGACGGCGTGAAGCTCTTCGCCGACTCGATTACCAAACTCCTGGAGGAGATCGCGAACAAGAAGCAACGGCTCAAGGGCGGCGACGTCGGCGCCCACGAGGCGCAATTGGGCGCCATCGAGGGAGCCGTCACGAACCGCCTCTCCCAGCTCGAACAGGCCGCCGTGGTGCGGCGCATTGCCGAGAAAGACGCGGGATTGTGGGCGTCGAATGGATCCGGCGAAAGGGAGGAGATCCGCAACCGGCTGGGCTGGCTGCAGGTCGCCGACCTGATGGAGGAGCGGGTTTCCGACCTGGAGGGCCTTCGGAAAGAGCTGGTCGCCGAGGGCTTTACGGATTGCGTCGTGATGGGGATGGGGGGGAGCAGCCTCGCGCCCGAGGTGTTCCGTCAGACGTTCGGGGCACCCAAGGACGCGCTCAACGTCCATGTCCTCGACACCACCGATCCCGCCGCTATCGCAGCGTTGCAGGCGACGATCGACCTCAAGCACACGGTGTTCATCGTGGCCTCCAAGTCGGGGACGACGCTTGAAACGCTGTCGCACTACCGCTATTTCTGGCAGCAGAGCGGGCAGCAGGGGCGGCAGTTCCTCGCGATTACGGATCCTGGAACGACCTTGGCCGACGAGGCAACGCGGCGCGGTTTCAGGCGCGCCTTCCTGAATCCGGCCGACATCGGCGGACGTTATTCGGCGCTCTCCTACTTCGGGCTGGTGCCGGCGACGCTCGGCGGCGTCGATCTGGCCGGGCTGCTCGACCGGGCGTCGACCATGGTGCAGGCCTGCTCCGGCTCGGGACCGGTGGCCGACAATCCGGGCGTATGGCTGGGGGCGGTCTTCGCCGAGTCGGCGAAGGCCGGGTGTGACAAAGTCACCATCCTTGCCCCGCCGCCGCTCCAGAGCTTCGGCCTCTGGGCGGAGCAATTGATCGCCGAGAGTACGGGCAAAGCCGGCAAGGGCTTGGTGCCAGTGGCCGACGAGGCACTCGGCGCCTCGGCGGTCTATGGCAGCGATCGGCTGTTCGTCCGGCTTGCGCTGTCGGGCGTCGACGATCCCAACGCCGCCCGCCTGGAGGCGCTCGGCAAGGCCGGGCACCCGGTGGTCACGCTCAAGCTCAGCGATGCGCTGGGCCTGGGGGCCGAATTCTTCCGCTGGGAGTACGCGATTGCGGTCGCGGGGGCGATCCTCGGTATCAACGTCTTCGACCAACCCAACGTCCAGGAGGCCAAGGACCTCACCAAAAAGGTTCTCAGCGAAGGCAATCCGCCGACCACCGGGGAGGGCATCCGTTGGGCCGGTCAGCAAGGCTCGACGCTCGAGGCAGCAATCCAGGCTCTGCTCGGCCAGGTGCGCCCGGTCGACTACGTTGCGCTACTCGCCTTCATCGCGCCCGACGCCAGGCACGACAGCGCCCTGAACGCGATCCGACTGGCGATTCGTGACAAGTATCGAGTGGCCACGACCGTCGGCTATGGGCCGCGCTACCTGCACTCGACCGGGCAGCTCCACAAGGGTGGCCCCAATACCGGTGTCTTCCTGCAGATCGTCGGCGATGATCCCAAGGATATCCCGATTCCCGGCGAGCGACTCTCGTTCGGGGTCCTCAAGCAGGCCCAGGCGCTGGGCGATTTCCAGGCGCTACGCAACCATGGTCGGCGCGTGCTGCGCGTCCAGCTGCAGGACGTCGCGCAGGGCCTTGTCAAGATCGGCCAGGCCGTGGGCGCCACGGCTGGAGTCGCCTAGATGCAGCTCGGCCTGATCGGATTGGGCCGCATGGGCTCGGGTATGACCCTGCGGCTGCTGCAGGGCGGCCACCAGGTGATCGTGTACGACCGCGTTCCCGAGGCCGGTTCCGCACTCGCCGGGAAGGGCGCGACCGTGAGCGGCAGCCTGGAAGATCTTGGACAAAAGCTCAAAGCGCCCCGTGCTGTCTGGTTGATGATCCCCGCCGGCCCGCCGGTCGACGACGCCATCCAGCGATTGTCGGGCACGCTCTCGCCCGGCGACATCATCATCGACGGCGGCAATTCGAATTACAAAGACTCGATCCGCCGCGCGGAAACGCTGCGCTCGCAGCAGATCGAATTTCTCGACGTCGGTGTGAGCGGCGGCATCTGGGGGCTCAAAGTTGGCTTCAATCTGATGGCCGGCGGCAACCAGGCGGTTTTCAAACAGGTCGAGCCGATCCTCAAGACACTCGCGCCACCCGATGGTTACGCCTACGTCGGACCGTCCGGTGCCGGGCATTACTCGAAGATGGTGCATAACGGGATCGAATATTCGATGCTGCAGAGTTACGCCGAGGGGTTTGAAATCCTCAAGGCCGCCCCCTTCGGCTTCGATCTCGAGCAGCTGGCGCGGCTGTGGAACCACGGCAGTGTGATCCGCTCCTGGCTGCTCGAGCTGGCGCAGGCCGCCTTCGAACAAGACCCGCAGCTTTCCCGGATCCGCGGCTACGTCGACGACTCGGGCGAGGGACGCTGGACCCTGCAGGAAGCCATCGATCACGCGGTGCCGGCGCCGGCGCTCGCGATGAGCCTGTTCATGCGGTTCCGCTCGCGCCAGGACGATTCCTTCAGCGACAAGGTGATCGCCGCTTTGCGTAACGAATTCGGCGGGCATCCGGTCAAAGCCGAGTAAGTCCATGGCCCAGGCCGTCACGACACCGATCACCCAGAACATCCTGCGGGACGGGTTGATCCTGCCGCGCACGCCAGACCCAGCGGCGATGGTGATCTTCGGCGCCTCCGGCGACCTGACCGCGCGCAAGCTGATGCCCGCGCTCTACAACCTCGCCCTCAACCGCTACCTACCGTCTGGCTTCAGCGTCATCGGCGTCGCGGACACCGCGATATCTGAGGACGAGTTCCGCAGTCGCGTGGCGGATGCGGTGCAGAAGTTTTCGCGGACCCAGCCGGTCGATCGCGCCGTTTGGCAGAGCCTCGCCGAAGGCATTTCGTACGTCCGCATGCCGTTCGACGACCAGGACGGCTATGGCCGGCTCGCGGCCGAGCTCGACCGGCTGGACCGCGAGCGGGGCACGAACGGCAATCGCGTCTTCTACCTGGCGACCGCGCCCCAGTTCTTCTCCGTCATCATCGATCGACTGGGTAGCTCGGGCATCGCCAAGACCGGCGAGGGCTGGAAACGCGTGGTCATCGAGAAGCCGTTTGGCAACGACCTGAAGAGCGCCCAGGCGCTGAATCACGCGATCCACTCGGTCTTCACCGAGCAGCAGATTTTCCGCATCGATCACTACCTCGGCAAAGAGACCGTGCAAAACGTCCTGGTCTTCCGCTTCGCCAACGGGATCTTCGAGCCCATCTGGAATCGTCGCTACGTCGATCACGTGCAGATCACGGTGGCGGAGGACATCGGCATCGAGCGGCGTGGCAAGTACTACGAAACCTCCGGCGCCCTGCGTGACATCTTCCAGAACCATCTGATGCAGCTGCTGAGCATCGCCGCCATGGAGGCGCCCCCGAACTTCGATGCCGACAGCGTGCGCGACGAGAAAGTCAAAGTCCTCAAGTCGATCCACCCGATCGATGTCGCGAAGGATGTCGTCCGCGGCCAGTACGGACCTGGCTGGGTGGGTGGCCAGCAGGTGCCGGGATACCGGCAGGAGCTCAATGTCTCGCCGACGTCGAACACGGAGACCTTCGTTGCTGTCCGCCTCAAGATTGACAACTGGCGTTGGGCCGACACCCCGTTCTACCTGCGCACCGGCAAGCGGCTGCCGAGCCGCGCGTCCGAGATAGCCATTCAGTTCAAGAATCCGCCGCACCTCCCGTTTGCCAAGACCGCCGTTGAGGAGCTGACGCCCAACTGGCTGGTGATGCGTATCCAGCCACACGAGGGTGCCTCCTTGAAGATCGCCGCCAAGATTCCCGGCCCGGTGATGCGGTTGCGCACCGTCAACATGGACTTCTTCTACGGCTCGTCCTTCATGGTCGAGTCGCCCGACGCGTATGAACGGCTGGTGCTCGATTGCATGCTGGGTGACGCGACCCTGTTCGCCCGCGAGGACGAGGTGGAGCGTGCCTGGGGCTTGGTCGACCGGATCGAGGCAGGCTGGGCGTTGCAACCGCCGCCCTTCCCCAACTATGCCGCCGGCAGCTGGGGACCACCCGAGGCCGACGCGCTGATCGAGCAGGATGGCCGGCGCTGGCGACGGCCATGACCCAGAACCACAAGGAACTCACCGCTCGTACCTTTGTCGATGTTCACGCCATCCAGGAAGAGCTGGACCAGGTGCGCTGGGGCCTGCACGCGGACGGTGGGGGGAGCGAGGCGGCCCAGCACGCGGCGGCGGAGGCACGCGCCAGCGTCTGCAACCTGATCGCGGTCGTCAGCAACGAGCCCGAGTTGGGTGCGATCTCCAGCGTGCTGGACCGTCTGTCTGTCACGAACCCCTCGCGAACCTTGATCCTCCTCGCCCAGCACACGCGCGCGGCGGACAAACTGGAGGCCGAGGTGTCCGCCCAGGAGCGGACGGAAAGTGGCCATCGGGTTACGACCGAACGCGTGCTCCTTCATGCGCATGGCGAGCCCGCACGCCACCTCGCCAGCCTGGCGGCGCCATTGTTGATCCCAGATCTGCCGGTGATCCTCTGGTGGCCCGGACGGCCTGAATTCGATAGCCCGCTTTTCAACGACCTCTGCGAGCTCGCGGATCGTCTCATCGTCGATACCGACGAGGGCTTCGATGAGACGGACCTAACGCGCCTCCTAGGGGTGGCTCGCCGGAAGACGGCGCGGGCGTCCATCGGCGACCTCAACTGGGCACGGCTCATCGCCTGGCGGCACACGGCGGCGCAGTTCTTCGATATGCCGGGAATGCTCGCCCGTCTGGCTCACATCCACGGTGTCTCGATTTTTCACGGGAGCGACGGCTCGACCGCGCAGGCGCGGTTACTCGGCGGCTGGGTCCGCAGCCGGATGGCGACGGTCGGGATCGACGTGCCCCTCGAATTTCGACCGGATGATTCGCACGAGCATGGCGTCTGCCGTTTCCTGATCTACACAGGCGGCGATGAGGGCCTCGCGCGCTTCAGCCTGAAGCGGCTTCGCGGCAACCGGCTATTGACGCAGATCCGGCTTGGCGACCAGGACCTTTCCCCCCGAACCGTCCGCCTCGAGTCGCGACCAGCTGAGGAATTGCTCGGCTTTGAGCTGACCCTGCCGGGCCACGACGTGCTCTTTGAGCAGGCGCTCGACGCCGCGCTGCGCTAACCAGGGTGGTCGAGGCGATCACCCCGGTCGTGGTCGAAGGCCCGGCCGAGCTGGCTGAGGCGGCGGCCACCTGGACCGCCGATCGTATCTGGGCCGCGGTGGCGGAGCGCCGCGCGTGCTACTGGGCGCTGGCCGGCGGCGAAACGCCTCGCGGCTGCTACCAGCGGCTGGCGCAGCCGCCCTATCGCGATACCCTGCCGTGGCGGTCGGTCTTGGTCTACTGGTCCGACGAGCGGCAGGTCCCCCTGGATGATCAGACGAGCAACTATGCGATGGCGAAGGCGGCGCTGCTCGATCACGTCCCGATCCCACCCGAGCAGGTGTTTCCCCTGGTCGGGGATCCGGCGCCGGCGCTCCTCCGCGTACCGGCAGACGGTCGCGGTCGGCCGCGCTTCGACGTCATCCACCTTGGGCTGGGGGAGGACGGGCACACCGCCTCGCTCTTTCCGGGCAGCCCCGCTCTTCAGGAAGCGAACGCACTCGTCGCCCGCGTCGACAACGCGCCCAAGCCACCGCCCGAGCGGCTAACGCTGACCTTGCCGGTGATCAACGCCGCGCGCGCGGTGCTCGTCATGGTGCAGGGAGCCTCCAAAAAAGACGCCCTGGCCCGGGTGCTCCGGCGTGACCCGGCGCTCCCCGCCAGCCACGTCCAACCGGTGGATGGCGAGCTCCAATTCCTCGTCGACCGTGCCGCGATGGGCGAGTAGCTTCTTACTCTCGGCTTACTCCCCGACTATCACTTAACTTGTGACTTGACACGCCCAACCCTGAGTGACATTCTTGTAACGCAGAGACTAACCAAGTACACGTCAGGGCAGGGAGAACAGCATGGCGATCGCGGGGGCGCATCGGGAAACCGTCAGCCACGGCCATCGGATCGAGCGTCGTAGGCGGGGCCGGACCATACGGTCGACCGCCATCTGGTTGGCGGGCCTCGCAGCCTGGAGTGGGCTCTTCCTCGGGCTGGGCTGGCTGGTCGCGGCCGGCTTCTACGGTCTGCTGGCCAACCCATGACGAGCCACTACGGACGCCGCCGCCGCTACCGGCACGCCAACTATCACCTGCAGGAATGGCACCGCCGGCGCCGCGTCGCGCTGCAGCGCAACGTCCTCGTCGGATTCCTCGTCGCGATCACCCTGCCGCTGCTGACCGTCCCTGCGCTTGCGGCGCAGACGGTCGGGGACCTGCCCGCCATCACAGGACTCTCTTCGAGCGGGCTGCCCCAGGACATGCTGATCTACGACCGCAACGGCAACCTACTCGCCGACATCGGCGACCAGGGCGACCATCGCATCGTCGTCCCGCTGACGTACATCTCGCCGAACGTGATCAACGCGACGATCGCCATCGAGGATCACAGCTTCTACTCCAATAGCGGCGTCGACCCTGGGGCGGTGCTCCGCGCCGCGCTGGCCGACTACTCACAACGCGGCATCAAGCAGGGTGGGAGCACCATCAGTCAGCAGCTCGTCAAGCAACTCTTCATCGGGCCACACCCGGATAACTCGCTCCAGCGGAAGGCGAAAGAGGCGGTGCTCGCCCTGGAGTTGAATCGGCGCTACACCAAGAGCCAGATCCTGGAGATGTATCTCAACACGATCTTCTACGGCAGTCAGACGTATGGCATCGAGGCGGCCGCGCGCACTTACTTCCGGACCAACGCTCACGATCTCAACCTGGCGCAAGCGAGCCTGCTCGCCGGCTTGCCGCAGGCGCCGACGCAGTACAACCCCCTGATCAATCTCGCCGCGGCGAAGAAACGCCAGCTCGAGGTCCTGAACGCGATGGTGCAGTACCACTTCATCAGCCAGAAGGAAGCCGACGCCGCCTACGCCATGAAGCTCGCCATCTACCCGCCAATCAACCAATATCAGGCGCCCTACTTCGTCGACTATGTGCTGCAGACGCTGCGCCAGCAGTACCACATCCTGCCGAGTGACCGGCGCGGCTACCGCGTCTACACCTCGCTCGACCTCAATCTGCAGCACATCGCCGAGCAGGTAGTCCACGACCAAATCGCGCAGAAGGGCAACTATTACAACTTTCACGACGCGGCCCTGGTCAGCATGGATCCGAAGACCGGTGAAATCCTCGCCATGGTCGGCGGCGACAACTACAATCGGCCCGGCGGCTGGATCAACATGGCAAACACGCCGCGCCAGCCAGGGTCGACCTTCAAGATCTACACGTACACGGCAGCGATCGCGAGCCGGAAGTTCAACATGATCACGCCTATCCTGGACGCGCCGCTCGTCTTTCCGACCTGGGGCGGCGTCAGCGGCTTCGAGCCGTACATTCCGCTGAACTACGACCTCAAGTACCACGGGGTGCTGCCACTGAAGATGGCGATGGGCAACTCGATGAACATCCCGGCGATCAAGACCGAGCTCCGAGTCGGGATCCCGAACGTGCTCGACATGGCGCGGCGCATGGGCGTGACCCATCTCACGATGCCGGACGATAACTACTCGCTGAGCCTGACACTTGGAGGTTATGAGGTGACCCCCATCGATATGGCGACCGGCGCTGCCACGCTCGCCGACATGGGGACGCGCCACATGCCGGCACCGATCGTGTCGATCAAGGACGCGAGCGGCCGGGATGTCTTCACCTACGACCCGTCAAAGAACACGTTCCAGGCAGTCAGCCCGGAGGTCGCCTTCATCATCGCCGCCATCATGTCCGACGACAAGAACCGCTGCCTTGAGTTCGGTTGTCACGGCGATCTCACCCTGCCCGGTCGCCAGGTGGCCGCTAAAACCGGTACCACCCAGCTCTTCAAGGACAACTGGACGCTAGGCTTTACGCCGACCCTCGCGACAGCGGTGTGGATTGGCAACCCCGACAACACGCCGCTCAGTCACAACTCGACCGGTATCGTCGGCGCCGCCCCGATCTGGCACAAGTTCATGCAGCAGGCGCTGGCCGGCACGCCGAACCAGTGGTACGCGAAACCGGCCGGCGTCCACCAGGTCGGCGCCAACTACTTCCTGCCCGGCACCGAGAACGTTCGATCGACGGTGCTCGCCTGGCCGACCTGCCGGTTCGGGAGCTACAACCCCTACAACCTGACCTACGCCGCCACCCTGGTCGACGGGGTCCCCTGCGTGCTTGGCGGCGGCGTGAGGAAGGTCACGACCAAGGGCCAGTAGCCGGCCCGCCGGCGCAAGAGAAGGAGCGCTGGAAAGGGGACGTAACCAGCGCTCCTGAAGGTCGTCGGCGTGTTTAGTGGCTACTCACCTGGAAGCAGGCCACGTCGTACTGGGAGCCGCTGTTTGGATTTATTGAGTTCTGCGGCTGCGTGCCGGCGTAGACGCTGCCCGCCTTGCCGCCCGTGTTGAAGGCGGAGCCGGGCGCGGAGGCGGCACTGCCAGGCGTCGAGGGCTGCGCCTGGCAGGATTGGTTGGGCTGACCGGTGCTCCCGGTGCTGTCGGCAAACGCCGCGCTGGCGCCCGCCAGGACGATGGCGGTCGACACGGTGACGCCAAGAATGAGCTTACGGATCATTGGTCGTCCTTTTGTCCCCTGAGGCGATTGGTAGTTAATTCGCCCAGGGGTTACGCCCTGCTTCGGTAGCCTAATTCCGTGAGAGCGAAGCGCCGGCGCCAGCCACGTTCAGTCTTCTCGCTGCCCAGGACTGGCTACGTTCGCACCTCGGACGCGCTGAGAAAACCGAAACCGCCAGCGCGCCTACCGCAGCGCAAGGGGGAAAGCGACAAGGAATACGCGGCGCGGCTGGACGCGGCGCGGGAGGAAGCCTACGAACGGCTGCGGCGGCTCCGGCTGATGCGAGCGAAACGGGCGACCTCGTAGTACACTGCCGCCTGCAATGCGCCGACTCCTCTACCTGGGTGTCGCCCTGTCCGTCGCGAGTTGCGGACCGCCAGCCGCTGCCGTGAGACCCTCGGCGACCGACCGGGCGGCCGCCCAGCCGACCGCGTCTGCGACGCCCGCACCGCTTGGCGCCGAGGACGCCGCCTTAGGCCCGGGCGGGATGACGCTCCGGCAGGAGATTGGGGCCGTGATGATGGTCGGCTTCACCGGGCCCGCGACACCCGCCGTGCTCGACGACTGGCGTCGGCACCAGTTCGGCGGGCTGATCGTCGATTCGATCAACCAAAATGCGCAGGACCCGGCAGCCATTCGCCAGCTGATCCAGTCGGTGCGCGGCGTCATGGCGCATCCGGTGTTGACCGCCACCAACCAGGAAGGGGGAACCGTTTGCTTCCGGGAGACGCGCGTGCCTTGCCTGGCCGGTGCGCGCCAGGTCGGTCCCCAGGGCCCGGCTGCGGTGCAGTCGGAGATGACCAGCATGTCGCAAGGCCTGAAAGCGCTCGGCTTCGACATCAACTTCGCGCCCGTCGCCGATGTCTGGGACGGCGTGCATCCCTCGATGCGCGAGCGGAGCTACGGGCAGAATCCGCAAGCAGTGGCACAGGATGTGACGGCGGCGATCGCCGGCATCCACGCCGCCGGCATCTACGCCGCCGCCAAGGACTTCCCCGGCCGTGGAGCCGCCGAGGCCGACTCGCAACTAATGTTGCCGCTCGTGAGCGAATCGGCTCAAACACTGCGCAGCAGTGACTGGGTTCCATTTCAGGCGGCAATCGCGGCGCACGCCGATTTCGTAATGGTCGTGCATCTCAACGCGCCGGCCCTCGACCCCGCGGCGCCGACCAGCATGTCGGCCGCCGTGCTACGGATGCTGCGAACCGATCTTGGCTACCCGGGCGTGATCATCTCGGACGACCTGCAGACGGGAGCGCTGGCCTCCGAATTTCCACCACCAACCGCTGCCGTGCGGTTTCTCGTCAACGGTGGCGACATGGTGATCGTTGCGCATGACATCGGGGTCGCCGACGCCACCTACGACGCCATCCACACGGCCGTGCTCAACGGCGCTTACCCTCGCACTCAGCTCGATACCTCGGTGCAGAAGCTGCTGAGCCTCGGCCTTCGCTACATGCCCTAGTCGGGCGGTTCGGTCGGGACCTCTCCGCCCATCGCGTGGTAGCCGCCGTCCACGTGCACGATCTCGCCGGTGGTGGCCATGCTGTAATCGGAGAGCAGCACGCACGCCATCTTCGCGACCGGCGTCCGATCGGTGCTGTCCCACCCGAGGGGCGCGCGTTGACCCCAGGTGCTCTCGAAACGCTCGAACCCCGGGATGCCTTTGGCGGCCATCGTCTTCAGCGGACCGGCCGCCAGTGCATTCACACGGATCTTCTGCCTACCGAGGTCGCGTGCCAGGTAGCGCGTGACCGATTCGAGCGCCGCCTTGCAGACGCCCATCCAGTCGTAGAAGGGCCAGGCCTGCGTCGAATTGTCGAAATCGAGGGTCACGATGCTGCCGCCATCGACCATCAAGGGATTGAGCGCCTGCGCCATCGCCTTCAGCGAATAGGCGCTGGTCTGGAAGGCGGTTTGCACACTTTCCCACGGCGCGGTCATGAAGTTGCCGCCGAGCGCGTCCGCGGGCGCGAACGCGATCGCGTGGACGAATCCATCGAGCCGGCCCCAGCGCTGCTTGACGCTCTCGGCCAGCGCCTCCACCTGTGTCGGGTTGTTGACGTCCATCTCCAGGATGTCCGGCGTCGGCTGCATGCGACGGGCGCTCTTCTCCGTCAGGCTCATGGCGCGGCCGAAGCTGGTCAGCACGATGTCGGCGCCTTCACGCTGCGCCAGCTCGGCGATCGCAAAGGCGATGCTGGCTGGGGTGAGGACGCCGGTGACCAGGATCTTCTTCCCCTCGAGGATACCCGGCATGGCGGTCCGATTCTATCGGAGCCGGCAGAGGCTGCCGAAAGTAGCGAGGGGGCGAGGCAAGCCGGCCGTTCCCCGCTAGCTGCTGCATGAGGTCTAACCGTCTCAGTCAAGCCCCTGGTCGGTGTCCCAGCGGCTTTACTACGTAATGTTGCGTAGACAAGCGAGTCCAGCGACAACCCGGAGCGAACCGGAACCAACGTTATACGTATTAGATGATCCGTTCCCAGCGCAAGCACGCCCGCCGATCTGGCCAGGCCCTTGTCGAGTATTCGCTCATCCTGGTGCTGATCACCTGCGTCGTGCTGGTCGCCGTGATTACGATGGGCAACCAGTTGTTGCTGACCTACCAGGACATCCAGGCGGAGGTCACCAACCTTGGCGGCGCGAGCGGCGATACTGCCTTCACCTGCCCTGACAGTACTCCCGCTGTGCTTCACGGACACAAGTACTGGTGCCATCCCTGAGCCCAGCCCGCCATCTGGAAGAGGCATACCGGCTGGCTTTGAATTTAGCCGCTGGTCTTCAGAATCTGGGGTGGCTTGAGGGATTTGAACCCTCGACCCTCAGATCCACAATCTGATGCTCTAACCAGCTGAGCTAAAGCCACCGCAGGTGCACGATTATAAGAGGTTAGGAGCTCGCTCCCGTTCAAATTTGCCGAAGAGCCCGTTATATGATCTAGGCGCCTTGACGACGTCTGACGACGCCCTCATCCGCCGCGCCCAGGCCCTCGACGCGGGGGCACTGGCCGAGCTCTACGACCGGAACTTCGATGGGATATATCGGTATTTGTATACGCGGGTGCGCCACCAGGCCGACGCGGAAGACCTCACCGAGCAGGTCTTCTTGAAGATGGTCGATTCCATCAAGCGCTACCGGCCGCAGGGGGTGGCTTTCTCGTCGTGGCTCTACCGAATCGCGCACAACCTCCTCGTCGATCGCTATCGCCGGGCCGGACGCCAACCGGTCGAGCTCAGCGACGACGTCCGCGACCTCCGGCCGCAGGCCGATCCGGCCGATTTGCTCCAGAACTCCGAGCAGCGGCGCGCGCTGATCGAGGCCGTCCAGCGGCTGACCCCCGAGCAGCAGCAGGTCATCACCATGCGCTTCATCGACAACCTGGACGCGGGCGAGATCGCCCGCCAGATGCGCCGTCGGCCGGGCGCCATTCATTCGATGCAGCATCGCGCGCTTGCCAGTCTCTATCGCTTCCTGCTGGAGCGCGAGCAGGTGGAGGCCCGCCGTGCGTGACTTGACGCAACCCCTCGAGGAGTGCCTGCAGGCGATGGGGGAGAAGCGCAACCTGCAGGACGTGCTGCGCCGCTACCCCGCGGAACGCGACCAGCTGATCGAACTCCTCCGGCTTTCCGTCGATCTCGGCGGGTTGGCGCCCCATACCCCGGCCGCCGATCCGGCCTTCCGCCTCCGCGCGCGCAACCGAATGCTGGCCGCGGCGGCTCAGCGGCGACGCGTATCGCGCTGGAACCCCTTCGGCGCGCTGCCCCGGCCGGCCGCGCGACTCGCCTTCGCAGGCGCCTTTGCCGTGGCGCTGCTGGTGGGCGGTCTCACCTCTGCCGCCGCATCGGGAAACAGCCTGCCGGGCGATCCGCTCTACACGGTCAAGCTGGCGCTCGAGAGCGCCCAGCTTGCGGTCGCCTTCGACCCTGCCACACGTGCCCGGTTGCATGCGCAGTTCGCCGAGGTTCGTCTCAGCGAAGCACAGCGGCTGATCGCGGCGGGCCGGGTGCAAGAGGGTGTCCGCCAGGTCGATCAGTACGACACCGCGGTCGCGCAGTTCAACCGGGCGCTGGCCGGCGGCACCTTCGACGACACCGCCATCGCCGAGCTCCGCCAGTTCATGAATGACCACGAAGCGTCTGCCGATGCCAGCCTCCAATCGCTGGCGGGTTCACTGGCGGCGGGTGGGGATGCGCAGGCGGCGGCCGCCGTCACGCGGACGCGCTCGCACGCGGATCAGACCTGGAAGGGGAGTGAGCGCGACCTGGAATCTCGTAGCACCCCGGCTCCGGCCGATCACTCTCAAGCCCGCCCTCCGGCGAGCCAGCAACCAAAGCCCTCGGGCGACTAGTTCGCTAGCTCGGTTTGCCGCGGCGCTCGGCGAAGAACTCACGCAGCAGGCGTCCGGCCGGCTCAGCCAGGACGCCGGAACTGATCGCGACCCGGTGGTTGTTTGCCGGGTGTCGCAGGACGTCGTAGACGGAGTCCACCGCGCCCTTCTTGGGATCTGGCGCGCCGTAGACCAGCCGCGCGATCCGCGCCAGCACCATCGCGCCGGCGCACATCGGGCAGGGCTCGAGGGTGACGTACAGCGTGATCCCGTCGAGGCGCCAGGATTGCGTCAATCGGGCCGCTTCGCGCAGGACCAGCATCTCGGCGTGGGCGGTCGCGTCGGGCGTGGTCTCGATCAGGTTGTGCGCCTCGGCGAAGACGGATCCGTCCTTCACGAGCACGGCCCCCACCGGCACTTCGGAAAGAGACGCGGCCTTGCGCGCTTGCGCGAGGGCTCGCTCCATGTAATGGGCATCATCCCGACCGAGATCCTCGATCACGTGACGGCTCCGCGTGGTACGAGTCGCCGGCCGCTCACCAGCCAGCCGGCGAGGACGACCATCAGCGCATCCGCCAGCAAGGGGACCCAGACGGGGCCGCCCCAGGGCACCGGCAGGAGGAAGTAAACGTCCTGGGTGACGATCGAGGACGGCCATTGGACTAGGATCTCGAGTCCCAGATAGTAGGTGGCGTCCCAGATGGCGAAGGCCCAGAGCAGGGCCGCCGCGCGCTCGCGCCAGTCGCGTCCGGCCAGAAGGGCCACCGAGGCCAGCATGACCAGCGTGGCAACCTCTCGGGTCATTTCGATCCCCCATGGGAATCTCGCGGTGATGGCCGACCCGTCGGACGCGGTGGCGTGGACATCACCAAGCGCATACCGAATGTAATAGACGACCACCGCCTCCAGGTAGCCCATCGCGAGGGCATATGCGGCGACGATGGTGATGCGCGATGCGATGCCTTGCCTCATGGACCGTTGGTCTCGGTGGTGTCCGGGTGGTGGCGGAGGGGGCGAGATTCGAACTCGCGGTGGCGTTGCCGCCACACGGCTTTTCGAGAGCCGCACCTTAAACCGCTCGGACACCCCTCCGGGGGTGCATTGTAACCCCCACCTTGACCCTCCCCCGCGAGCCGGGGAGGGAAATTGCGCTATGCGCTGACCGCCTTGCGACGGGCGCGATGGCGGGCGACCTTTGCGCGGTTGCCGCAACTCCGCATGCTGCACCACTTTCGCTGACCGGTGGGCGAGGTGTCCTTGAACACCCACCGACACTGCGGGTTTTCGCACACCTTCAAACGAGCGGCCGCTCCCTGGATTAGCTGGCGTGCGATCGATTCCGCCAGCCGGGCCGCGGCGCCGTCGACCGGGTCGCCCTGGTGGCGGTGGTCGAGCGAGACGCCGTCCGGCCCCTCAACCAGCTCATAGACGTAGTGGGTGCGGAGCGCCCGGTTGATCTCAGCCAGATCGGTCGGATCCGGAGGCTGGTGGCCGGCCGTCGCTTCCAGCACGCTGCGCATCGCCTCGCGCACCCGACGCAAGCGGGCCAGCATGGCCCTCCCGGCGCCGGGCGAGTCCTCGTAGCGGTGCAGCAGTTCGGCGCGGGCCTCCTTGTGCAGGAGGTCGTTGTCGACCAGCCAATCGAGGGCCGCTTCCGGGGTGTCGAGGTGGTCGTGTGGGGTTGGCCAGAGGTCGAGGGTGTTGACGAAATTGAGGCCGGTCTGGACCGATGCCAGGTGGCCCTGGGTCACCGGCATTGGCGGAGCGGAGGTTGTTTCTGAATCGTTCACATGTAACCCCTTTATACCACTTGACGGGTTAAGCCTACCCTAGTAAAATGACGCTGTAACTAGTGAGAACCTATAAAGCGGTTACAGCGAGGTGACAACAAGATGAACGACTACTACTCGATCTACACATGGGCGATGGACAAGCAAGCCGACATCGAGCGCGAGGCGTCGCAGCGGCGGCTGCTTCGGCAATCGAAGGCTGTCACCCTGCGGATTCGGTGGCCCGTGGAAATTCGCCGGGAAGATCCGGTTGACGTCCGCCAGGAAGAGCACGACGCGGTCGCATGACGACGGCCACCCTGAGGGTGGCGGCGGCTGACGTAGCCACCGCTTTTCGCCAGGTCCGATCCGGGGCCGGGACACCGGCAGCCCGGATCTGGCTCGCCCTCGGCACCGTGTATCTCCTCTGGGGCTCGACCTACCTTGGCATCAAGTACGCCATCGAAACCATGCCGCCCCTGCTGATGGGGTCGCTCCGCTTCCTCGCCGCCGGGGGCGTCTTGTATCTTCTGGCCATCCGCCAGGGCGATACGGCCGGCGACCGGCCTGGGTCCCGGCAGTGGGCGGCCGCGCTCGTGATCGGCGGCGCGCTCCTGGTCGGCGGCAACGGGGGCGTGATCCTTGCCGAACAATACGTGCCGAGCGGTGTCGTGGCCGTGTTCGTGGCGACCGCTCCGCTCTGGATGGCGATCATCGATCGGGTCATCTTTCGACGCCGACTCCCCGTGCTCGTGATCGTCGGGCTGATCATCGGTTTCGGTGGCGTCGCCTTCATGATCGGCTCACCCGGGTCAGGCCACATCAACCTGTTCGGCGCCGCCCTGGCGCTGGCGGCACCGCTCTGCTGGGCCAGCGGCTCGGTTTTCACCCGGCATGTCAAATTGCCGGTTCGCCCGCTGGTCGCCGCCTCGATGGAGATGTTGTGGGCCGGCGTCCTTTTCGGCGCGTTGAGCGTGGCAACGGGCGAGCTGGGCCGGGTGCACTGGCAGGGCATCTCGCGGACCTCCTGGCTGGCGTTGCTCTACCTGATCGTGTTCGGCAGCCTTGTCGGTTTCAGCGCGTACGTCTGGCTGCTGCGCTCCGCGCCACTGTCGCTGGTCTCCACCTACGCCTACGTCAACCCGATCGTCGCGGTCATCCTGGGGGCGATCATCGCCGGCGAAGTCCTGACGCCCCGCATCCTGGTCGCCGGCAGCATCATCCTGGCGGCGGTCGCGCTGATCGTCGTGGCCCGGAACCGCGCCGCCGCCGCGACCACTCGTGCGGCCGCTCCGGCTTAAGCCTGGGCCGATTCGACCAGCTGCACGCGCTCGGCCGTGTAGGTCCGATGCATCTTCGCCACGTTGACCAGGGTGTCGATGTCCCGGACCGTCTTGTCGCGCCGGATCGCCTTGATGCGCGGGAATCGGAGCGCGTAGCCAGAATTGTGGCGACCGGATTCCATGATGGCGTCAAAGGCCACCTCCAGCACGATCTCCGGCTGCACCGCCCGGAAGCGGCCGTAGTCCTTCACCGTGATCGACTTGAAGTACTCGGTCATCTGCGCGATCTCGGCATCGGTTAACCCGGAATACGCCTTCCCGATATTGACCAGCCGATCCGACCCTTCGTCATAGACCGCGAAGGTGTAGTCGGATAGGACGCCCTTCCGCTTGCCGTGGCCCCATTCGACCCCGGTCACCACCACGTCGAGGGTGGCCAGCGCCTTCTTCAACTTCAGCCAGCCGAGACCACGCCGTCCCGGCGTGTAGCGGCTTTCCGGGTCTTTGACCATCAGTCCTTCGTTGTTGCGGGCGCGAGCCCCGTCGAAGATACGGTCCAGTTCGCTGGCATCGAGGGCGCGGATCAGGTAGGCCAGCATGAAGGGGGAGGGAAGACTGAGCTCCTCGAGCAAGCGCCGGCGTTCACGCAGTGGCTCGGTCAGTAGCGTGCGGCCATCGAGCGAGAGCAGGTCGAAGGCGACGAAAATGACCGGCACCTCGGCGAGCAACTTGGCGCTGACGACCTTGCGCCCGAGCCGATGCTGCAGCTCGAAAAAGGGGCGAACCACGCCGTCCTTGAAAGCGAGCAGTTCGCCGTCGAGTAGCACGTCGTGCGGCACGGCGCCGGCGGCGGCCACCACTTCGGGAAAAGCGGCGGTGACGTCGTTGAGGTCGCGCGAGTAGAGCACGACGCGCTCACCTTCTTTGTGCAGCTGCCCGCGGATGCCGTCGTACTTGTCCTCGACCCACGCCTCGCCACCGACGCGGCGCATGATGGCCGCCGCGTCCTCTTCCGGAGAGGCCAGCATGAACTGCAGCGGGTGCATCAGGCGCAGCTCCGCGGAGCGAAGGCTTCCGCGCCGGGCGCGCAGCGCAACCTCGCCGAGGTCGCCGGTGAGCATGCTCGCCCAGGAGACCTCCGCCAGGGGCGCCCCAAAGGCCCTGGCGATGCCCTCTTCGACCAGCCCCGCCCGCAACCCGATGCGCAGGTCCC